>CAZMPL010000001.1:0-10295 GCA_964567805.1 uncultured Pirellulales bacterium
AGCCGTTATTGAGGCCGTTCGCGTCATCATCGACATATAGAACTGTGCCTCCTGCTTGAGTGTAAAGTATTGTAGATAAAATACTTACGAAAAGAAATGCTCTTATTCTCATTTTCCAATCCCTTAATAAAATATATTAATATAATATTATTATATACAATATATATTTATTGGTCGGTAAGTTCAACCTAATTTTTAGAAAGAATGGAAAAAAATCGGGGATTGCTTATTTAATTGAATTTTCGAGCCATTGCTCGGATAGGAGTGCTAAGTCGGCAAGTGTGCTTTGGCCGTCGCGATTTAAATCGCCGTACTCATAATCGTTTAACGTTCTGAGTTCTGAGTACTGTGGCATGGCCATCCTGGCCATGATTTCATTGGCTGGAAGCCAATGACACGATGTTAATATTACATAGTCTTTTATATTAACTATGTCATCATTATTTATATCCGCAAGAAGTCTGAATCCGGGTGGGGCTAAGCTTGCTTCGGCTGTACCGCCATAAGCGCCCATATTTATTCGCACGTTTTGACCCCAGTGATTGGAAATATCGCCTTCGATATTTAAAGGTTCGTCGAACAATTGCGAGCCGGGATTACCTGAATCTATACAAGGACTTGTGACATCATCGTGAGTCCAGCTTTGTTGTTCCTCACTCCATCGCCAGCCTTCACTTTTAAGATGGAAATCGTTCGTGTCGGGATTATAGAAAAGCGGATCGTCTGCAATATTTCCTACACCGCCGAGATTGTCTGTAAGGCCTTCGATACAGCAATAATTTACCTTCGTGACAAGCTGGTCAGGCGAAGGCAGACCCGGCAAAGCAGGGGAGCCGTCAATTTGTGCTGTTTCGCTTGTGCCGTACTGGTCGCTATTGTTCCATAGTATGCAATTGAGCAGTTCCGATGCGCTGTTCCATGCATTCCAGATTCCGCCGCCAAGATCGGCGTAATTTTCCGCTATAGTGCAATTTAATAAAGTCACCTGTGCTTCAGAATTTTTGATCGCGCCGCCGTATTGAGCGGAATTTTTATTCATGATACAGTTTTTTATGAGAGGAATGCAATTGTTGTAGTTATAAATTCCGCCTCCATGCTGAGCGTTGTTTGTATAGAATTTGCACTTTTCTATCACCGGATTACAATTGTCTTCGTTATATATCGCACCGCCGTTATATATAGCCAGATTACCTGTAAAGGTGCAATTAATCATAGTCGGATTACTTTTGACTAAATTACATATTGCACCGCCATTTGCGATTGAAGAATTGCTTGAACCTGCGGAATTGCCATGAAATTCGCAATCGATTATCAGGGGAGAGCTTGAGTATATATTCATAATCGCGCCGCCGTATTCGATTGCGCAGTTTTCGAGGAATATGCAATTTTTAATCGTTGGACTGCTTGCGGTGCAAATGACAGCTCCGCCGTAGTTATTAATCGAACCATTCTTAATAGTAAAACCATCGAGAATACTGTTTGCGTCTTCGCCGCTATGGAAATCGAAAGCCCGGCCGAGTTTCGCACAGTCTATCATACATTTCTTCGGGCCGTTTTCACTTTTCAGTGTGATCGATTTTCCCTTGAAGTCAATATCGTAATTACCTTCGCCGGAATAAGTCCCGTCGGCGATAATAATAGTGTCACCATCTGAAGCATCATCTATCGCAGCCTGAATAGCAGGGTAGTTGTCAGGTACTTTGAACTCTATATATTCAGGTGACATCGAGAATGTATAACCATATCCGTTATTATCCGCTATGGTATAATTTCCAGCCTGATCAAACAAATCGATTATGAATTTATAATTGGTATTAATAGCAAGAGGCTGTAATGCTATTGTATGAGTTTTGGAAATTATCATATCCTGTTGTGAAAACATATATGAGTTTGCATCAGCAATATTGTAACGTAATACAGCTTTTGTCGGCTCGTTCGTCTTGAACGTAATTTCTGCCTTTCTATTTTGCGTTTCAACCTGAATTTGTTCCAAAACAGGTTCTTCGCTATCTATGTAAGCTGTTTCTATAACAGGTTCAGGAGTTGTATTCGAACCTGTATAAGTATCGAAATATATTGCGGTCACAACCTGACCTGAAACAACCTGCAGTGTCCCATCATTTTGGGCAGGTGTTTCTGAACTTGTGTGCATTGTCCCTTTGAAAACTCCAAGACCCGGCTCAGTTTGTGTTAGTACGATTTCTTCCAAATCGTTTATATTGGTAGTCATAATCGAAATCGTCTGGCTTGTATTTGCCTTCAAATCATTATCGACTAATATGATATTAATCGTATCGTCAGAATTATAATATGTACGGTTGAAACTTATATATCCCTTCGATGGAACCGCTTCCTGCATAGCTTTATATAGATTTAACCTTCCGGATGAGCAAATTCCATTCGGTAATGTATCAGTTGTTCTCGTGAGGATATTTTCAACCTGTGCTGGTGTCAGAAAAGGATTCGCGGAAAGCAGAAGGGCACATGCACCCGCTACATGGGGACATGCGGTTGAAGTACCTGATAAATATGTTATTGAATCGTTATAAGGTGTCCCTGTTACAGTACCGTTTGCGAGCAAAGATAAGATATTCATTCCGGGAGCGGCGATATCTACCCAGTTGCCATAGCTCGAATAATACCACCTGGTATCAATTGTATTGGTCGCTGCTACGGAAATAACGTTTTCGAAAGCGGCAGGGTAGCGTAATGTGCTCGAGTTATAATTTCCCGCGGCTGCGACGACAATTACTCCCTGGCTATTCGCGTAATTAATCACATCGCGCAGGGCCTGCGAATCTTCGCTCAGACTCCAGCTATTCGATATTATATCCGCTCCGGCTGCGATTGCGTAATAATGAGCAAGAACCGCATCGGATACACTGCCGTTTCCGAGCGAGCCTATGAATTTGAGAGCCATTATTCTCGCGTTCCAGCAAATTCCAGCTATGTCACGATTGTTATTTCCTTCGGCGGCGATAACTCCCGCGCAATGTGTGCCGTGACCATAATCGTCCATCGGGTCATTATTTCTATAAATAAAATTATAGCCGTGAATATCATCGATGTAGCCGTTATTGTCATCATCGATTCCATCTGTTCCGTTCAATTCTTTCTCATTTACCCACATATTATTTTGCAGGTCGGGATTATTATAATCCACTCCAGTATCTAAAACCGCGACAATCGTATTGTGATTTCCAGTGTAAATGTCCCATGCTTTATCCGCTTGTATTTTTCCTAACGACCATTGAGCATAATAGATTGGATCGTTCGGTGAAGAATCTATAGTGACATAATAATCAGGTTCAGCGTATTCGATATCAGGATTATTTTTGTATGCTTTAATAGCGTTTTTAAAAGTTTGTCCCGATTGTAAATCAAGCTCAATTGTATATATCCGGCTGAGGTTATTGTTGGAAGTTTCTTTATTGGAAATTAATAATGAAGTATTTCTTTGAGTGTGTCTGATAAGCGGGCTAAATTTTTTGATTCGATATTGGTTGTTTAATTTCGACAAGCCTTGAGATAAATTCGATAAACTTATTGCTTCATTACCCGAAAACTGTTGAATTGATGGAACGATTGAACTTTTGAATTTTACAATTATCCGGTTGGGGACATATTTATCGGTATTATTACCCGCTCGCGTAGTTGATGCGCCGAAAAGCAAAAAAACAGCCGCAAGTGATAGTAATATTTTCTTCATATATTCGGTAACGCATCCGCATATATTTGTCTTATAGTATAAACAGCAGCTACGCAATACGTAAGACGATATACGCACCGCGAAATGAAAGCCCTGCCTCAAATTATTAGTACCTATTCTATCAAAAAATAGACTTATTTTCAAGTTATTTCGGCAGTTTCAAAAGATGTGCATAAAGCGGTATTTATCGGACTGTTTGATAAAGTACGACGGAACTATATATAAACTATAGCACAAAATTGACTTATGCGACCTCGAGTTTTTCCATGATGCTATGCAGACCGGGCAGAATGTAGTGTTGTACAACTATGTCCCAGCTCATTTTACTCGCAAGTTTGTAACCGGTTTTGAGCAATTCTTCCACTTCCCCGTCGTTTTTCGGCAGACGTGAGCAAAGCTGCATAGCAATTTTCTTGCTCTCACATGCTTCTATCTTATCACGTACATCGCGGTTGATTTTCAAAATATCATCGAGGGTTTCGTAACATGATGCTCCAAGGTCGGTATAATCCGCGACGATTGCGTTTTTGACCGGTACGCCGCTTGTTGTGTCACGAAGGAAGCCAGCGCATCCGCATACATTTGTAATCACGCAAATTCCGCCGAACGTAAGCGGCTCAAGTTGTGCTATACCGAACGGTTCGTAGATGCTTTGTCCGAATTCGACGTCAGAACCTCTTCGTATATCCATGAATTCCATATCTTCCGGCATTTTTTTGCCGCATTTTTTGGGCTCAAAACCGAATTGATTTATGAATACAACTTTTATGTTTCTGCTTTTAGCGTTGAATTCCTGGATCGCGGTATAGTAATTGGCTTCTCCGCCAGACAGGTCCGGCCAGCCTTCACGGTGCGCTATCGGCCAGTTATATTCAGATTCCATTTGGTATATGTCCTGACTTCTTCGGGGTCCTACTTCAGTCGAAAGAACGAATAAGACCGCGGTTTTGCCCTGTGTCGCGAATTCCTTATCCATGTGTTCAAGAACACGCAAGTCACGCCACATTCCCTTGCTTCGCACGAGCCTTGTGACATGTGTGAAAATGTAGTTCGGTCTGTATCCTAAAATATTTTCACAGTATTTCTGTAATTTTATTTTTGAGTTAAGTTTTTCTTCGATAGTAATTTCATACGCGGGTATGCCGTTATAGACTATGTCTATTGGAGCTTCTTCGAATTCAGGAGCGAGAAAACGCAATTCTTCCATAACATAATCACCGACCGCGTATATTCTATCGCAGAATTTCGATGCTTCCACAAGAGAATGTTTGAAATAGTCACTCTGGTCGCCAAGAACTTCGTTGACGTAAAGTTCCTGGTTGTGAGCTTTGTGCATCGCGTTGTAAAACATCGTGTCATGTCCCGAATGTTCTTCAACTATACGACGCATTGTCGCTACTTCATGCGCGTAAAATATTGTTCGGAAATTATAGTTTGTTTCGAGTTTAGCCGCCAAAGCGGTGGGCATTCCCATAAATTCATGTGCTATAACAACAGTAGAATCATCAGCGGCTCCTATTGCTTTTAAAACTTCGATTGCAACTGGAGCGATTCTGATATATTGTTCATACTCCCAAAGATGCTCGAACAGGTTGCTCCTGATTCCGAATTTTTCGAACATTCGCCTTTTGAATTCGTTGATAGGTCCCTTGTCCATATGTCTTATATCGATGAGAATAACTTCGGGAGAACTTGAAATACCTGTTTTCTTGTCGGTAAATGTTCTTCTGCCGTAGATTATACCTACGTTAAAAGTGTTTTCAATTTTATGAAAAGCATGAGCATAACCCGTATTTGAAAAACTATCTATGGAAGAATAAAGAACCTCGCTGTTCTCGCCGAGTCTGTCATGTGCTGAACCATCAATCGTAAATAAAGGTCCTACGAGTATCGACCTTCCTACTGCTTCAAGATAAGAGTTTGAGGTAAAAAAACCGTGCAGCACGGCTCCGATACCTCCGACTTTACTTATGGTTTCATGCGTCACATGTACTGCTGTCGTCTCGGTTGCCATAACGAGTTCCCTTCCTTCTTCTACAAATAATTATCAAATCGGGTTGTATCTCTGCTTTCTATTTAAAATATAGGTTAAAGTTGAAGAGAGGACAAATTAGAATTGCTTGCAGATACGATTTTTTAGGGATTTAGTAATATAGACCTATAAAAACAGAGAAGAAAGGCGTAATAGGTTCACTTTATTGTTATGTATAATGAAATTTATTATTAAAATTACAGCAAATTATCTGATTTTTGATCTCAGGGTTCTTATAAAACCGGAAAGTACGTTTGGTGAAATGTGAGCGAGCTTCGGGTCTGGTATTTCACTGAGAGCAATTTTATCGATAATGTCTTTGACCGGTTTGCCGTGCGGGCTGAGTATCATTGCTGTTCTTTCCGCGTCTTCGAGTTCGCCCGCAGCCATTTGTCTGAGGAACATAATTACATATTTTTCCAGTTCTTCGTCACTCATTTTACGCACAGAATTTCCGGCAGGTTCGGCCTGGCTGTTAGGTATTTCCCTGTCTTCGAGAATGTCCTGTTGAATCTTATAAGTTTCAGCCATCAGCTCTCTTTTTCTTTGGATATCATATTCATCAATAGGAGCCAATTTCAATTCGTCATCTTCTTTATCCAGATCGATGCTTGGTACATAGATTTTGTTATGGCATTTCGGGCATTTTCCCCATTTGCCGCCCGCGTCATCGGATGCTTTAATTTCTTTACCACAAAACTGACAGTGAAAAACTATAGCCATCTTATTACCTCAATAAAATTCAACTATGTTTGCATTTTGTATTCAGCAACAACTTCGGTTGTGATTCCTCCTCGCGGAGTGAACCTGGACGTAATTTTCATATTACGCGGCTTGCTTATGCCGCTCAGGTAATCAAGAATTTCATTTGTTAATGCTTCGTAAAAAATTCCTTTATTTCTGAAGCTCTGCATATAAAACTTCAAACTTTTCAACTCTATACAGAATTTATCCGGACAATATTCGATTATAATTTCGCCGAAATCAGGTTGTCCCGTTCGGGGACATACACTCGTAAACTCAGGGCAATTTATCTTTATATAATAATCACGCCCCGGGCGAGGATTATCAAACAGTTCTATTTCTGGGTGTTCGCTCATTATTTTTTATTATTCAACCTTTTAACTTAATATATCATGTTTTTCGAGTAAAAACAAGTATCAATCGGGTGATTATTATATAAATCTTCCTGGTTTAGGGTTAGAAAAAACTCTAAAATTGTTGCATAAAGCAGAAATTATGTATATATTGACAGTTCAGATGCAGTGCGGTTTGTTTTTTTATTCAGCAAACCAATTAAATAATAAAATGTTTAAAGTTCGCTATTTCGAAAGGAGACAGGAAAATGGCAAGGAAAATGGTTTTCACATCAATTCTTTTAGCATTCGCTTTATTATTTCAATATGGATGCAAAACAAACGAAGTCAAAGATGAGCCGGTAAAAACTACTGATGAGTCTTCAGTTACGGCAGTAAAAGAGAGTACACCAGCAGTTGCTGAAAAAACTGCGCCAGCCGAAGTTAAGGAAGTTGCGCCAGCCGAAGTAAAGGAAGCTGTACCAGCGTCAGGTGAAAAATTTGTTCTCCGTGTAGATTGCGGCGGATCTCAACAATACACCGATAAAGCAGGTAATGTATGGCAGCCGGACCAGGAAAAGACAGCGGATAATAAGTGGGGTGCTGTTTACGGTTCGACTATAGGTCGAGCAAATCTGGGCATCGAAGGATCAGATTGTCCGATTATTTATGAAAACGAACGTTACAGTATGGAAGCCTATGAATTCGATGTTCCGGCTGGAAAATACACTGTAATATTACATTTTGCTGAAACCTATGAAGGTATTATGGGTGTTGGCGAGAGAGTCTTCAGTGTATCAATTAACGGAAAAGAAGTTTTGAAAGATTTCGATCCTTATAAAGATGCCGGTGAGTTCAATACACCTGCAGTAAAGAAATTTAAGGATATCGAGCCAAAAGATGGCAAGATTGTAATCGGATTTACTCCTAATATGGAAAATCCGCAAATCAACGGTATCGAAATAATTTCCGGCGATGTACCTGATGTCGCAAAAGCTTCAGGTGGCGCAAAAGTTGCTATTCGTGTAAACTGCGGCACAGCAGAGGACGCAGAAGCTTATACTGACCAGGATGGTAAAGTTTGGCAGCCGGACAGGCTTTTAACTGATACTCTTGATTGGGGTGCAGTAGATGGCGATGTTATACAACGCTCAACTTTGGAAATTAAAGATACGAAGAGCCCGGTTATTTATCAAAGCGAAACATACAGCATGAGCGCTTATAAGTTCAAAGTCCAGGCTGGAAAATATACCGTTAAGCTTCACTTTGCAGAAACTTACGAAGGTATTTCCGGCGAAGGACAAAGGGTTTTTGACGTATCGATTAATGATAAAAAGGTAATTGAAAAATTAGACCCATTTAAAGAAGCAGGCGCTTTCGCAAAACCGGTTGTTAAGGAATTCAAAGGTATCGAACCTGTTAACGGTGTAATTACAATCGGATTTACTTCTAATATCGAAAATCCACAAATTTGCGGTATCGAAGTTCTTTCTGAGTAAATAATACGATAACCTCAAAATGTCATTGAGAGCAATTAAATCGCGAAACAATCTTAATATATAAAAAGATTGTTTCGCTTTGCTCTTAATGACTTTTTTTTTGATAAAACTTTATATTTAATGAAAGTTGCATTGTGATTCGGAAGAGAGCCATAGTTCTTTTAAGCGGCGGCCTGGATTCAGCTACTGCTCTGGCGATTGCGCGTGACGAACAGTTCGATTGTTTTGGATTGACATTTGCGTACGGCCAGAGACACAAGAAAGAAATTCAAAACGCGGAAAAAGTTGCTAATTCTCTTGGTGTAATTGAACATCGAATTATAAAAATCGATTTAAAAGCTTTCGGCGGCTCAGCTATTACCGATTCGGAAATTGAAGTACCCAAAGACAGGGAAAGTCTTGATAATCATAGTGACATTCCCGTGACTTATGTCCCCGCGAGAAACACGATTTTCCTGAGCTATGCACTTGCCTGGGCCGAAGTTCTCGGAGCGTTCGATATTTTTATAGGAGTCAATTCGACAGACTACAGCGGCTATCCGGATTGCCGTGGGGAATTTGTTACTGCTTTCGAAAAAATGGCAAATCTTGCTACCGCCGCCGCGGTCGAGGGAAAAGGGCATTACACTATCCATACGCCTCTATTGGGAATGACAAAGGCGCAAATTATACTTACGGGAACTCAGCTCGGAGTAGATTACTCTATGACACATAGCTGCTACGACCCGGATTCTCACGGACGAAGCTGCGGCAGATGCGATTCTTGCCGACTTAGATTAAAAGGTTTCAGCGAAGCAGGGCTTAAAGATCCGATTGAATACATTAAGTAATTTCGAAATTCTAAAAACTAAATCCAAAACAAATTCTAATGATTTAAGTTTATAAAATCCAAATATTCAGGTTTTAAACGTTTATGCATTTGATTTTTGATATTGTTTAGTATTTCGATATTAGAATTTAGAGATTTATTTTTTATGCGAGTCAACGAAATATTTTATTCATTGCAGGGTGAAGGCTTTCTGGCCGGTGTGCCAAGTGTGTTTATCCGTTTGTCCGGCTGTCCATTGCGTTGCCGCTGGTGTGATACGAAATATGCATGGCATGAAGATTCCGGAACCGAAAAAAGTATCGAAACAATAGCTAAGGAAGTGGGCAACTGGCCATGTAAACATATCGTAATAACTGGCGGCGAACCAATGATAAATCCACGATTGCCGCAATTGGTTCAGGCTCTGAAAAATAACGATAAACATATTACAATAGAAACTTCAGGGATAGCTTATATTCCCGACATGCCTTGCGATTTAATGAGTATAAGCCCGAAACTGAGCAATACCATGCCGTTAGATGAAAAATTGCGGGCAATTCACAAGGATTCCAGGCTGGATTTAGCAGTTCTTGGCGAGCTTGTTGAGAATTATGACTGCCAGTTAAAATTCGTCGTCGAAAACGAATCTGACCTGATGGAGATAGATGAAATATTAGATAGGTTGGGAAATGTCAACTATAGCAAAGTAATGCTCATGCCGCAGGTGTCGAACAGGGAAGAATTTATAGAAAAATCGCAAATAGTCGCCGAATTATGCAAAAGAACAGGTTTTGCTTTTTCCCAGAGATTGCAAGTTTTACTTTGGAATAATAAAAAAGGATATTGACAAATTTTTTTTTTGGGGGATAATCGTTCTTTTCGCCCGGGTGGCGGAATTGGCAGACGCGCCAGCTTGAGGGGCTGGTTGTTGCAAGACAGTGCTGGTTCGAATCCAGTCCCGGGCATTTTTTTCTTTAGGGAGAATATCAAAAATTAAAAGCGAATAGTGTCTGTCATTTGTGAAACAAAAGAAATTGGATTCTTTCTTTATTCATCATTTTATGCAAATGTAATGAAATATATGTAACGTTGATTTACATATTATTTTTCGGGAATTTTAGGAAAGAACTGGGGAATAGGGACTCGAACCCCAACTAACTGATCCAGAGTC
>CAZMPL010000001.1:10305-34623 GCA_964567805.1 uncultured Pirellulales bacterium
CTTCTATTACAAAAGTATCAATATTATATTCATCGTTATTTCCTTAGTTATACCAGAACTGTAGTAGTGTGTATTATGGTGCATAAAGAAAACTGGGGAATAGGGACTCGAACCCCAACTAACTGATCCAGAGTCAGTTGTGCTACCATTACACTATTCCCCAAGAAATAGCTTTAATCGCAATACTTTAAAGAGCAAATGCCGTTTTTGCAAGAAAATTCAGGCGGGATATTGTTTAATTTTATTAAATATTTTAGCTTCAACATGCATCAAAATATGATTTTAACCAGTTCTTTGGGCTCAATTCTGAAATTTGCTCCTTTACCCTCGAAAAAGCCGTGCTCCGCGATGAAATGAATGTTCAAATCCGACCAAAAGATAGTTTGGCCGGTCTCAATCGACTTGACGTAAGTAACTCGTTTTGCATACCTGCCTGAGTGTGGCCAGGGACAAACCATTGAGCCTTTGGCTTCATCGACTCTTGCAAGCAGCTTATTATCAATCTCGACCCAATTGCCTAAAAGTTCAATAGCCTTTTGGGTAATTTCCTGCATACGAGCCGCAACCTGTTCTTTGGTTAAGTCAAACTCGGAAATAATAGCCAAATCATTATCAATTATTTCAGAAACACTTCGGGTATCATCGCCCATGAAGCCGCCGGCGGCTAACTTCGAGGACCTCAGCATTTCTTCCAGTTTTTTCGATTGAGGTGATTCTTTCATAAAACACCTTATACAAAATCGTAGGGTGTGCTATGCACACCAGTTTTAAACATGGTGGGCACAGCCCACCCTACAAAATATTAAAATTAATTATGCAAATTTATCGTAATATATTTTTTCTTCTTTCATTCCCAACTGTGTCAGGACTTTTATCGAAGCGTTTATCAAACCGGGCGAGCCGCAGAGATAACCTTCGGTGTTGGTTAAATTTTTGTTATTTCTCATTACCGCTTCAGTCACGAGTCCTGTTTCCTGGTTCCATTTTTCGTTTTCATCCGGCCTGGAAACTACAGGGACAAATTTGTAATTTGGTAAATCTTTTTCGAACTGTTTCATTTCGCCCAGCAGAAAAAGCTCTTTGACTTTATTGGCACCGAAGTAAAAAGTTGTTTTCCTTTGGTTATTTGTGTTTTTCATATGATGAAGAATACTGATAAAAGGAGCTATTCCGGAACCCCCGGCAATCCAAATCATTTCAGTGTCATTATCAGTTAGCCTGAACTGGCCGAATGGGCCGTTCATTTTCGCATCGTCACCGACTTTTAAATAATTAAAGCAGTATGTAGTGCAAATTCCGCCTGGTACAAGACGAATAATGAAATCGATAATCTGTTTATCTTTCGGGTCGGAAGCAATCGAATAAGCCCGGTAAACATCTTCTTTATTTTTTGCATAAGCCGGCGCTAATAATTGCATATACTGGCCGGGGACATAGTTAATCTCTGGCGGATCGGTAAGTCTAAATCGGAAAAGTTTTATATCATAAATTAAATCGCGGATTTCCTCACATTTGCAATTATACTGCCTGATATTGAATAATTCTTCCGGGATTTCTACTTTCAAATCCCGCCTGATTTTTACCTGGCACGACAGGCGGACATTTGCTTTTATTTCATCTTTAGTAAGTAAAGGTTCTTCTGTTGGCAGCAGAGTACCCGCTCCTTCGAGAACTTTAAGTTTACACAAGCCGCAGGTTCCTTTTCCGCCGCACGCGCTTGGTATAAATATTTTCTCGCTCGAAAGCGTGGAAAGGAGACTGCTTCCTCCTTTGACAGTGACTTTTTTCTTTTCGTTAATCGTCAGAGTGCAATCGCCGTAGTTTGCGAAGAAATATTCCGCGATTACTAACAGAAACGCTAATGCCGCCGCTATAGCGGAAATAACCAGAACCGATATTAATAATGTCACTATCAAATTTATTTCCCCGCGAGAACGCCGGTAAATCCGATAAAGGCCAGAGCCATTATCCCGACAATAATTAAAGTTATACCCGCTCCCTGCAGGCCTTTAGGAATAGAATCGTTATGGAGTCTTGTCCTTATATTAGCCATCAGAATAATCGCCATGAACCATCCTGTGCCGCTTCCCAGTCCGTATCCTACCGTGGAGATGAAATTATATTCACGAATTACCATAAATAGTGCCGCGCCCAAAATCGCGCAGTTTACTGTTATCAAAGGTAAAAACACACCGAGTTTCTGATAAAGTGACGGCGAGAACCTGTCGATTGCCATTTCCACAAATTGAACGAACGCCGCGATTACAATTATGAACATGATAAAGCGGAAAAATTCCAAATGTAATACTACGAGAACTTTATGATATACGAGCCAGTTCAGTGCGCATGTGCATGTCATAACGAAGATAACAGCCGCTCCGAGGCCAACCGCGGATTTGATTTCGCGCGAACTGCCGATAAAGGGACATAAGCCGAGGAAATAGCTCAGCAGAATATTTTGTGTGAAAATCGCTGATATACAGATTATTAACGCTTGTGTAAATTCATGTGTCAGGTTCATTTTTTCTTATCCTCCCGTGACATCTGAATCGAGCGGAAACTCCATACTATTATTGCAAGTATGAAAAATGCGCCGGGCGGCATAACCATTATCGTCCATTTGTCCCAGTATGGGCCGCTGAAATACGGCATACTGAAACCGAGGAATGTCCCCATCCCGAGCACTTCACGAATAGCCGCAATAATCAGCAGAATAAAAGAGTATCCAAGTGCATTAAAAACCGCGTCGAGCAATGCTTTGAACGGCGGATTGGAAATGGCGCATGCTTCGCACCTTCCCATTACAATGCAGTTCGTAATAATCAAGCCGACATAAGGGCCGAGACTTTCAGACATATGCGGCCAGTATGCTTTTAATAAAACATCGATAATGATAACGTAAAAAGCAATGATGAGCGTTTCGACCATCATTCGAATATTGCGCGGAGTGAAATCTCTCAGAAAAGACACTGTCATCGCGCTAAGTGACACTGTAAAGACCAGCGCTGCACACATTACTATCGTGTTCAATACAAGATTAGTAACCGCTAATGTGCTGCAAATACCAAGAACCTGGACGAAAATAGGATTGTTTTTCCAGAGTCCTTCATATGCAAGATTTTTTATTTCTCTTTTTTTCATAATCAGTTCTCAACTTTTTCAAGCCACTGTTTTAAACTGTCGTTTATAATTTTTTCCAGTCTCGTACTCGTTTGCGTAGCGCCGGTTACCGCGTGGACCTGGCCTTCCTGTAAAGTCTCGCCGGGTCTTTTGAAAGTAATCGGATTGTTTTGTACTGAAATTTTCAAATTATTAAACTGGTCGGTAAATTCCTTCTTCGCGACTTCGGCTCCCAGTCCGGGAGTTTCAGTTTGTTCATAAACAACGAAACCGGTTACTGTTTTTTTATCCGCTTCGAATCCGATTACAGCTTTAATCTTCGCCCAAAAACCTTGTCCCTCAATCGGCAGGGCATAAGCTGCGATAGCTCCATTTTTTCTTAAAGTGTAAGCACCTGCGGTCTGATTTGTTGGTTTATCCACCTGTTCTGAAAATTTCTTATGAATTTCGATGGAAGATAAGCCCGGCTCATACATACCCGGCAAAACCTTCAGTACCGCAATATCGAAAGTGAGTTCCTTATTTGCCTGTACTCTTTCCTGTGTATATTGTGCAAAGCCGATTATCGCAGTACTCACAATTATTGTGATAACGAACATATATAAAACCGGAAACATGCGATTATTTTTCATTTTGCAACCTCCGGCTTTTTATTTTTTTTGAAATGATTAACGATGTTATCCAGCATCGGCGCAAACATGTTTCCGATGAGAATTGAAAACATCAGGCCGCCGTTGAAGATTGAAAAATTCCTGATAACAACGGTGCAGACAGCAATGATAATTCCATATATTATTTTTGCTGTCTCAGTTCGCGGCGAGCTTACCGGGTCCGTTGCCATAAAAAAAGCACCGAACAAAAATCCTCCGCCAAGTACGGCGTTCCAGGCTTGCGGCACAGGAGCGATTCCGAAATGGTTAAGTATTTGAGTTAAAAACGCATATGCGGTAATTACAGAAAGAATTATTGTTCTGCTGGCCGTCTTTGTAATATAAAGATATATGCCTCCGATTAGAATCAGGAGGGCACTTGTTACTCCCATCGTGCCGCTTATTCTGCCAAAAAATAATTGATTAAACATTTTTTTCGGCAATATGAATTGAATATCCGGTTCAATATTTACATTTGAAATACCTTTTTCGTTTGCAATAATCAATTTACCGGCTTTTAACTGTGCCATCGGAGTTGCGCTTGTTATCGCGTCGGGACTATCCACAGTTGACCATTTTCCAAGAGCACCCCAAAAACCTTCAGCCGGCGGCGCCCATGCAGCCGTCATCGCAAGAGGGAAGCATATATAAACAAAGCATCTTCCCGCAATAGCAGGATTGAAAATGTTTTTCCCGAAACCTCCGAAAACTTCTTTCGAGAACATGACCGCAAAAATAGTACCTATCGCGACTATATGAAAACCAATCGTTGGCGGCAGGATAAGAGCGAATATCGTTGTAGTGACAAAAACTGCTTCGGTTACAGGTTTGTTTCTTTTGCGTGCGAAAATAAATTCCGTTATGAAACCGACTATTCCGGCCCAGATAATTACTGCAAGACTTCTCCATCCAAAAAAGTAAATACTCCCGGCAACACATGGAAGCAGAGCCAGTAAAACTTTCCTTATAATTACCTGTTTTTGCAGTATTTTTCGTGCTGTCTTGTCCTGTTTCACGTCTATTTTATCCTTATAAATAGAAAATGAAGCTTTTCTTAACAGTATCCTTCTCAATTTTTATAATGTATATCACATAATTGAGAAAATGTAAAGTATTACGAATTATAAAAAAAGAATTTTACAAAAGATTTGAATGACTTTTTACAGGAATGATATACGATGTTTAATCAATATTCGTATCAAGGGAATTATTTCTGCAATATTCTTTAATAGCATTAAGGAATGTTTCGCCGTATTGTTTGCATTTCTTTTCGCCTACACCCTTAACTTCGAGGAAACTGTTGATATGGGAAGGTCTTTTTCTTGCCATATCTCTAAGTGACGCATCACCGAAAACAATATAGGCAGGTATTCTTTTCTTTCCTGCGATTTGTGCTCTTAGTTTTCTGAGAATCTCGAACAAACCTTGATCGACTCCTTCCCATGAATCGCGAACTGTTTTGGAGACTTTGGCCGGCTTTTCCGCCGGTTTTAATAATCGCGGCGTTTCTTTATTTTTCAGTACAGCATAGCCTTTGGGTGTAACATTCAGGACGTTGTATTCGCCGGTTTTTATAATATATCCCTGTCCAGTAAGTTGTTCGATCCAGTTATGTACAGTATGCTTGGGGAAATTATTGAGCAGGCCGTATGTGCTTAACTTATCATGCTGATTCAGCAGAATTCTTTTATCCTCTGAACCTGTCAATACAGATGCGGTATAATCTCCTCCGAACCGCTGTTCGAGACGAAGAACGCAGGATATGATTTTCTGTGCCGTTATTAAAGAATCATCTATATAATCCATTTCGCCCAAACATATATCGCATGCGACACAATTTTCTTTTGCGAGGTTCTGACCGAAATAATTGAGAATTGCTTTGTGTCTGCACACGCCGCTTGTGCAGAAACTATAAATACTATTGAGCTTGATTAACGCGATTTCCAAAGCTTCGGGCGGCATATCGCGCATGAGGCTTTTCCATGTTCCATAATCCCCGGCAGAATAAAACATGCAGCATTCGGCTTCGAGGCCGTCACGTCCGGCTCGACCGCTTTCCTGCTGATAATGTTCGAGCGATTTAGGCATGCCGGTATGGATTACATATCTGACGTTCGATTTGTCGATTCCCATACCGAATGCGATTGTCGCGACGATAGTTTCGATTTTATCCTCGATGAAAGCTTCCTGATTTTCTTTTCTGTCTTTATCGCTCATTCCGGCATGATACGGGGCGGTACGATAACCTTTACTGTTCAGTGCAGCGGACATATACTCGACGTCTTTACGCCTGATGCAGTAAATAACTCCTGATTCGTTTTTATGACGTTCCATCACTTTACAAACCTGACTTTCAATATTATTTTTGGATTCCACTTTATAGCTCAGGTTTGGCCTGTCGAACGAACCAACTAATATTTCCGGATTCAAAAGGTGTAATTGTTCCGCGATATCGTTGCGTACATGTTCTGTTGCGGTAGCGGTAAATGCGCCGATGGTAATTCCTGGAAATATATCTTTTAGGCGGCCAAGCTGTCGATATTCCGGTCTGAAATCATGGCCCCACATACTCACACAATGCGCTTCATCAATAGCGATAAAGGATGGACGTGCTTTCTTCAGGATTTCGATAAAATTTTCCGTAACGATTCTTTCGGGAGATAAATAAAGCAATTTGATTTTTTTGTTTCGTATGAGTTCGAAAACATTTTTTTGTTCGTCGAATGACAGTGAACTATCAATGCGTGCCGCCGGTATGCCGCATTCTGAAAGTGCGTCAACCTGGTCTTTCATGAGTGAGATGAGTGGAGATACGACTACCGCGAATCCGTTCATAGTGACCGCTGGCGCCTGAAAACAGAGAGATTTGCCTCCGCCTGTCGGAAGTACGACTATCGAGTCTTTGCCTTTGTTGATGCATTCCATAGATTCTTTCTGTAAAGGCAAAAAATCAGCATAGCCCCAATATTTATGTATCGCCTTTTTTATATTTTCCATAGGAGAAGTATAATAAAGCGAATTTACCTCGACATCAAGAACTTTGTTTAGAATATTAGTTACCGTTCACAGAAAATACGACTTTGTCATTCCCGCGGATGGGTGGCAGCCTCAAACGCAGTTTGGGGATGGCTTGGTGCAAGTTTTCCTGCCGCGACTGTGTGCGAGCATGGCAGGCCATCCCCATCCTGAAAAAAACAGGATGAGGCTGCCACCCATTTTTATGTTTATATTCCAATTAATAAATTATTGCAATGACAAAAATAGGATTTTTCTGTAAACACTTACTAATATTATTTTATGAAATATGTTTGTGTTAAGGATATTTAAAAACGTAAGAGATGTCACCGATTCGGACATCTCTTACAGAAAAGACTTTGTTGTTAATAATAAGTAATAGTTATGCGTATTTACGGAGTTTTTTACCTGCTGCAATTAAACCAAGCATACCAAGAACAAAAGCACCTGGAACAGGAACTTGTGTTGTGTTATCGCCAAGTCGTATTGACCATTCTTCAAAGTCGGCGGTATTAGGATTATTGACACCAAGCTTCGAATATAAATACACATAGGAACCACCAACGAACAGGTTACTTGGAATATAGGCGAACATATCACCGCTTCCGCTGCCGTTGTTGAGTTTGTAATTCAAAAGAACATAATTATTCAAAGCATCTTCTTCACTTAATCCCTCATCCATATCATAAATCAGTGTACCAAGGTTAGGATAGCCGTAAAGGCTGCCTGAATTTGCTACATAAATCTCTAACTCATCTAAAGAGAGATAGCGGCCATTGGTATTGCCGTTTTGGTTAATATCCAAAAGGAACTCGCGATAGTCAGTTCCACCAATATTAACAACCGGGACACGTGAAAGCAAAAGCGAGTGATTATGAAGTGGATTTGCTTCTTCATTAAACTCAGGATAGACTGGATCCTTTGACCTGTAATCAGTATTGTATCCTTGCTCGATATCATCGTTTGTCTTTATACGTATAAAAGGATCAATTACTCCAGTGCCAGTTGAATTAAAATTTGTCCAAACGAACAGTGCATCATTGATAGAGCCGCTGGAATTTGCTTCTGTAAGGTCAACTATACCAGCTCTTGTCTGGTTTGTGACTATAAAAAGCACTCCCAATGCTATTACCAACCTCATTGTACTTTTATTTTTTTTCATCATACTTACCTCCAAATTTATACCATTTCATTAGAATTATGGCTATGCCATCATTTACTTTATATACCTGAACTCTGCAGACTGAGTGACATAACAGTCACCGTAATCCAAATGAAAAATCATTCGTGTTTATTTTTCCTTTATCATGCAAATATTAAATACAACATCGCAATTAATGCGCATACTTCCATGGAGTTACCAATTGAATATTCTCTTCCTTGAAACTTATTATGATTATTATACTACAATTATGGATTAGCTTCAATGAGAGCGGAGGTTTGCAAATATAACAGTATTTTATTTCAATTCTAAAATATTATGCTATTTAAATTATTATAGGATCATCTGTAAGTGCCCTATAATATAATTGAAAATATTTGATAAACAACGGCTGAGTTAGAGTGAAAATATAATTAATTTATTTTTAATTTTGAAATCAGTAAAATATTTTTTAAAAACAGCAAAAATTTTTTTCGCTTTTTAATATTATTAAACCGCTATAAATCTGATTTTTCAAATTTTTAGACAAATTTCTAATTCGATAAAATCAATAATTTATTTGAGCAAACTATATGTAATACTTTAAAAGAATGCCCTGATTCCTAAGCTGATTCGTCATATATCACAAATTAATTTGTAATTGCGAATGGCGCGTCGCTCGTGTCGGAAATATTACCATCAGCGGAACTCTTGACTTTAATATAGAAATTACTACCCGCTCTTAATTTAAGATCAACTTCCCATTCGTAAGCCTGTACACCTTTAACTTTTGCGATGGTTTGTGAATACATGGAACTGATATATAATTCGATGGTCACTTCATCATCCATATTATAATCCCACTGGATAAAATATGATAAGCCTTTGCGCCATGACTCACCTCCGTTTGGAGTAGTGAGTTTAATTGCAGGTGCAACCGCTGTGAAGGATGCGTTGGCCCATTCTCCAGTGCCGTTATCATTAGTTGTATTTACACGCCAGTAGTAAGTTGTAGATAATTCGAGTGATTGCATCGTATATTCGAATACCGTAAGATTAGTTTCATCTACGATAATCTCATTAAATTCAGCGTCCTTAGCCACCTGGAGATGGAATGTATGGAAAAGTCCTCCCGGATTCCATTTTAATGTCACAGGTTTTGTGTAGCTTGTAGAACCGTTATCCAAAGGGGATTTCAGTATCGGAGCGATTGGTGCACCCTGGATATCTGGATATGTGAAAATAAATTCCCCAGGCGTGGCATCCAAAACGACAAGCTTCTTAAGTTGTGAATCGTAGTAAGTCGATAACGGCGAGAAAATGCCGCTGTCTTCCTGCGGACGATGATAAACAGTCATCTGGTTTACATCCTTGAAATCCATGCCGTTAACGTCAAAATTAATGTTGAATGATATATTATCAAGACCGAAACTTGTTATAGTTTCTCTATCAATAAGAACCTGTGGAACCGGACCTGTAAACTTTGGAAATCGCGTTGCGTCTGCGTGTCTTTTTACCGCGATACCATTATTTGGTTTTCCTTCGAGACTGTTCACAATGATTGTCGCGCCTGCGTTGGCGGCGTTGTATGTGTTGCCCGTTGTGATATTCTGGAATGAATTGGATTTGACAAGGTCGGGACTATTCCAGAGATATTTCAGTAAACGTGCTCCCTTTGTATAGGTAGAAAAGTACATTTCATAAACAACTTCGCCGGATGGCGATACTTCTGTAGCAATTGGTACAGTTGCTTTATTTTGTGTAGCCGCTCCCCAGTCGATAAAGATATTACCGTTTGGCATTACCTGAACTCTGCCGTTACTTGGAGTTGAAATATCCGGAGAATGACGAAATTCCCAAACCAGTGTTGCAGTCATATTAGTTTCATCAATTGCATATTCAACTATTCTGCTGTATGTTCGGTCGCATGGATTTATGCCGCCTCCCTGAATGTTTCCATTGTCAAAGAAAATCAGGTTTCCATTAGTTTTACGGCATATACAATGCTGGCCGACAAAGTAGTAAGGGGCATTTTCTTCATGCTCGCCAATGAAAGTGAATTGATTGCCCTTGCCGCCAAAACGCCAGATTAGTTCACCTGTACTGCGGCTTACTTTTACAATTTCACTGGTTGTACGAAAAGAAATAAGAAGGTTATTATCGAATGGATCGATAGCAACAGAATTAAAATGTGCATAGTCAATGTTTTGAGAAGTTAAGTTAAAAAATGAATCTGTAATTGGAAGGTAATCTATCGCATGCCACTCGAATACTACATTTTTATCGGCATCGATTTCCTGGATAACGTTTCCTGTTATTTTTGCGTCAGGGCGTCCTCCCGTGACAAGCTTGCTCATATCCGTTGGTATTGAATATGTTCCGAGCAGTAAAGCATGACCGTTCGGATTTACTTTGAAGTCATGTATATCGAAAGTATAATCCCCGACAAGTTCGAACGAATCTACTACCGTGAATGTTTCATCCTTTAAGGTATAACCTTTAGCTCTTGTCGGATTCGAATATGTATATCCTTTTGCTGAAATGAGGCCGTTAAACATCACACCAGGATAACTCATCTGGTCGGTCTTACTGTAAAATATCGGGAAACCTGACTGATCCAGAACCACATAATAGTCAGTTGCATTAGCTCCAAAATAACCTATCAATACACCAGGAGCGGTTACTCCGTTCTGATCGTACTGATTTACAATAAGATTCGGAAAATCTGAAGGCAAATCGATTGAACCAGCGGCAACAGATACAGAAACCGATGCTAACACGATAAACAATATGGCCTGAAATTGAAACGACTTCATTTCCTCTTCTCCTAAAAAATATCGAATAAAGGTTAGTTAATAAGATAAAATACTCCATTACTATTGAGCAAAACTCCGAAAAACAGTCATAAAAAACTTATTCTGACCGCCGCTCATCTATTTTCTATCATATTACTCCCTTTTGGTCAAGGAGAATCCGATAATAGTTGAATATTAATATAATTAATATGGAATAATCAAATATTCCTACGTGTACATACTAATGTTGGGTTTTACGTTTAGATCAGTACTTCTTCGTTAATTTCTGAGAATTCGCTTTCACAATCGAGAATCTTTCTTTTCTTTCTGCGATTAATTGTTCTTTGTGCAGCCTGTGTTACCGGGTTTTCATCAGCAGCGACCATGAGTGCTTCGACTGCGGTGTTGGCATACAAATCGGCTTCCATTTCTTCCCAGAGACCTTCTGCCCGGTTGAAAAGTCCGCCGGAGACCATAATTCTCAAGTCCGGCCATGCATTGACAGATTTAACTGTATCAATCAATCTGCGAACTTCCGGAGCCTGTCTTGGAGTTGTACCGTAAATAAGAAGAATGTCTGGTACGTATTCATTCGCAAACGACAATATATCTTCGTTTGTAAGTCCGCCGCCTAAGAAGCGTACTTCCCAGCCGTCACTTTCGAATAAATCGGTCATCATTTGTGCGCCGAGTTCCTGTATTTCCTCTGATGCACAGCAAATCGCGATTTTCTTGTTTCTCTGAGGCCGGCGGGGCAGTTTGTTCTGGAGCTGGTCTATGATAGTACGATTGACTCTTGTTGCCAGGTGTTCCTGTATAGAAGAGATTTTATCTTTTCTATAGAGATTATCGATTTCGACCATTACCGGCCATATCATTTCAATATATATCGAATTGGCAGGGATTCCTTTCTGCATTGTTTCTTCGATAACGCTTCTGCAGGCTTTTCTGTCGCCTCTGAGCAATGGTTCTAAATATCGAGCAATTATTTCCTGTTCTATCATGACTCAATTCTCCAAATAAGTTTCAAATTTGAGCCTCAAAAAATCCTTTTCGAGGCTCCTGTTTTCTCTTTAAGTTAATTTAGGTAACTTAACCAACGAGCTATCTTCTCTATCGGAGACGAGCTTAAAAAATCTTTAGTCAAAATAGATAAATTAGCAAAACGCGGCAATATTGATAATATAGCGTTATAGTGTATGTAAGTATAGATATTACAATAGATTATGTTAATATTTTTAGTGATATTGCTATTTTGGATAAATTTTAATATATGTTAATATGGATAATATAGGTAGTGGGGCGTATTATTTTCAGACCATGAAAACAAAAAAAATATAAAAAAATCATATTTTTACGTGTATTTAATTTATTGCGAAGCTCGAAAACTACTGGTATTCTTCTCAAATAAAAACTATAGTCTAGAGTAGAGAAGATATTTTCAGGTGCAAATAATAAGTAGAAATATAATATGTCACTAATACAATCGAAGAAGAAATTTATAATTTCAGGCTTTATAGTATTTCTGTTTTCATTACTTTATAATGGGTTTGTGCATGGCGTTATCTTGAAAAGTTCTTATGATCCCATACGTCATTTACTACGTGAAGATATGAATCAGAAAATGCCATTATCATTGCTTGCGACTCTGGCGATATCTTATCTTTTCGTTTTAAACTTTACAAAGTGGTCTAAAGGCAAAGGCATTAAAGAGGGAATTACCTACGGAATCTTTTTTGCATTACTAATAGGTCTATTCGTCGATGTGAATCAGTATGTAATGTATCCATTGCCTGCTCATATAGCCGCGGAATGGTTTGCTTCCGGGATGATAGAGTTTGTAATGAATGGAATTATTCTTTCTCTGATTTATAAAAATCGAAAGAAAAATACCTGCAGCCAATCAAGTAATATACTTAATGAAAATTGAACATGAAAAAATACAGCAAAGATGACCAGCGAATAATGGCACAATGGGCTGCCGATTGCACTGAGAGGGTACTTCCATTTTTCGAGGATATTTATACGGATGATACTCGTCCGCGCAAGGCTCTTGAAACTTGCAGGACATGGATTCGTACTGGCGTATTTAGAATGGCAGATATTCGAGTAGCGTCACTGGCCGCTCACGCAGCCGCACGTAATGCGAAAGAAAATCCCGAAGCTTGTTTTGCGGCAAGAGCGGCGGGACAGGCGGTAGCGACTGCGCATGTCCCTCAACATGCTTACGGCGGGGCGTTTTATGCACTAAAAGCAATCGCTGCAAACAATTCGTATGAAGCAGTTTTAAAAGAATATGACTGGCAATCAGAACATCTTGCCAAACATTTAAGACAAAAGATTATGAATAGAATCGTAATTGAAAAACGCGACAATAAAATTTCTATCAAAATACGAAAGGATAAAGATTTTTAATCTTCATATGAGCAAATCAATTAAAAAAGAAAAAAGGAAAAAGAAAACTTATATGACAATCTTATTGATATTATTATCGTGCTATATACTTATATGTGCGGCAATATATAAGTTTCAGGCGAATGTAATTTTCTATCCGCAACGTCTCAACGAAAACTCTCCGACAGCAAAAGCTCATAAAAATGAAGAAATCACTATTGAACTTGATGACGTTAAACTTCACGGCTGGCTGATAAATCCAGGTAGTGACAAATTGCTTATTTATTATGGTGGTAACGCAGAGGAAGTCTCTTTGAGTATCGATGATTTATCCAGTATAGAAAATTACACAATTCTTGCGTTAAACTACAGGGGATATGGCAAAAGCGAAGGTTCGCCGAGTCAGAAAGCTCTTTTTGAAGATGCGATTCAGGTATTTGATAAAATCACCGCTAAACTAAATATTCCGCCGGAAAGGATTATCCTTGCAGGAAGAAGTCTTGGTACCGGCGTAGCGGTTCATGTAGCCTGCCAGAGAAATGTATCGAAAGTTATTCTTACTACGCCGTTCGATAGTATTAGAAATATAGCGAAAAAAATGCTGCCGATTTTCCCTGTTGGATTGTTAATAAGACATCCATTTGACTCGGTTTCAATTGTTGATAAAATAAAAGCACCATGCCTGATTCTGTTAGCTGGAAGCGATGAGGTTATTCCATTGAAAAATTCTATGAATCTCGCAAAACATTTTACTGCTCCGCTTGAAATAGTGACAATCGAAAAAGCTGGTCATAATGATATTCAGTTGTTCGGAGAATATATCTTTTCAATTATCGATTTCATAAACAAAAATATGTCGTGATATATTTTTCTTCAAGTAAGTATTTCAAGGTTATCTTTGCTTGACAGGATTATGTTTTTGCAATATCTTTAAAGGACTTGTTGGAAGTAGTATGCGAAGAAAATTTCGGAAGGAATGCAAATGAAATGTATAATGGATCATATCGTTTTAAATGTTGGTGATATTGAAAGTATGGTAGCATTTTATTCTCAGGTACTCATGCTGGAAACCGAGCGGCTGGAAGAATATCACAAGGGAATGGTGCCTTTTCCATCAGTGCGGCTGAATCCCGAAACAGTCATTGATTTGTTTCCTAAGAATTTATGGTCAAATAGTTCACCTGCAGGGCAAGGGCATAATAACCTGAACCATTTTTGTATTTCCATGGGTAAACAAACATGGGATGAACTCAAAGCAAGACTGGACTTGAATAATATTGAAATTGAGTCTGGTCCTGTTTATCGCTGGGGAGCGCACGGAACAGGTATCTCGATTTATTTTAAGGATCCGGAAGGAAATACAATCGAATCGCGTTATTATGAGCACAAAGGCGGCAAAGAAAAATGCCTTCTTGACTCTTAATTTTTGTAGGTCACTGGGACTTAGAGCGAGGTGCGTTGAAACGCACCATTACTTTTTATTGGTTATTTGGTGCGACACGCCGCACCCTTCATTTGCTATATTCATATCAATAGATATTCAAGACGAATATTACTGAATAATATCTTTCTGCAGTTTGTATTCGACGGAATCTACAAGTGCCTGCCATGAAGCTTCGATTATATTTTCCGATACGCCTACTGTGCCCCAGATGGAATGCTTGTCCCTCGATTCGATTATTACGCGAACCTTCGCGGCTGTGCCGGCTTTGGCGTTAACTACGCGGACTTTATAATCAATCAAATGCAGGTCTTTCAAGCTTGGGTAGAAATTGCACAACGCTTTTCGCAAGGCGGCGTCAAGTGCGTTAACCGGACCGTCACCTTCACCAACGACGTGCTCGACTTTGTCACCGGTTTTGAGTTTTATAGCAGATTCTGTCACTACCTCTCCGGATGCACGTTTTTCGGTATTGACATAATATTTGATAAGCTCGAAATGAGTCTGGTATGTCCCCATGACTTTTTTTACTAACAAATCGAAACTGGCATCCGCGGACTCGAACTGGTAACCATGATTCTCAAGGTCCTGAACCCGATTCAGAATCCTGGTCGCAAGCTCTTTATCTTCAGTTATTTTTGCTTTTTCAAGTTTGCCCAGCACAGTTGAGCGGCCGCTGAGCTCGGAAATGAGGAAGCGTCTTTCGTTGCCAACTAATTCAGGTGAAATATGTTCGTATGTTTTTTTATTTTTCCTGAGTGCGTCGATATGCAGGCCGCCTTTGTGAGCGAATGCGCTTTCGCCAACGTAAGGCATGTTCATTATCGGTGTGATATTTGAGATTTCAAAAATACTGCGTGACACTTCGGTCAGTGTTTTGAGTTTTTCCGAATCGAGAACATCGTAACCAAGTTTCAGTGCGAGGTTCGGAGCAAGGACGCAAAGATTTGCGTTGCCGCATCTTTCGCCCAAACCATTCATTGTCCCTTGCACTTGTCTTGCACCGGCACGTACCGCTGCCAGGCTGTTTGCGGTTGCGCAGTCTGTATCGTTGTGAGTATGGATACCGATAGTCAGGCCGCTGAATTTATCGCAGACTTTTTTTGTAATATCATATACTTCGATAGGCATACAGCCGCCGTTTGTGTCACACAAAACAAGTGCGGTTGCGCCGGCATTAGCTCCAGCTTCCAGAACTTTCATAGCAAATTCAGGATTGTTCTTGTAACCGTCGAAGAAATGCTCGGCATCTAAAATAACTTCAAGGCCGTGTTTTTTTAGATATTCGACTGATTCCGAGCAGATTTTCAGATTCTCATCGAGTGAGCAGTTTAAAACATCTGTTACGTGCAGGTCCCATGTTTTAGCGACTAAAGTTCCCACCTGTGTTTTGCAGGCCAGCATTGCGTTGAGCGACCTGTCGTCTTCGACTGTGGATTTTGCTTTGCGGGTATTTCCAAAAGACGCGATTTTCGAATGTGTAAGTCCAAGTTTTGCGACTTCTTCGAAAAACTTCATTTCCTTTGCATTTGAGGCTGCATAGCCTCCTTCGATATAGTCGAAACCGAGTTTATCGAGACTTTGTGCTATTATAAGTTTATCTTCGAGCGAGAAGCTGACACCTTCAGCCTGCATGCCGTCTCGAAGAGTAGTATCATATAGTTGTATCTTTACCATCATTTAAACCTTTTATGGATAATAAGTTCCAAATAGAAAGCCACAATTATATCGTACAAAGCCCTTTGTGTAAAGACCAAAAAAGCCAACACATGTTTTGTGCCAGTCAAAATAATACCAAAAAAATGAGCTTTTTCCGTAAAAGTAATGTTAAAAACTTAGTTTTCGCATATAATAGTAAATGTATTGAATGTTTAACTATTTGGGTATAAGTAATGCTGCTGAGACAAATACTGCATCCGGACTGTGTGAAAGTTCCGGTTGAAAACAGAAACAAGGAAAAAGTCATAACCGAGCTGATTGACCTTCTTGACGCGAAAGGTTTCTTTACGAATCGTAATGCCGTACTCGATGCGGTTCTTACACGCGAGAGAATCCAAAGCACTGGAATCGGGGCCGGTATGGCGATTCCCCACGGCAAATCCGGTGATGTAAAAGAGCTTGTCATGGCAGTCGGTATTGCGGCAGAACCAATCGAGTTCGAAAGTATCGACGGAAAGCCGGTCAAAGTTATTTTACTTCTTGTTTCGCCGACAACCCAGACAGGTCTTCACATCCAGGCTTTAGCGGCGATAAGCCGATCACTGATGAACGGAGAGTTCAAAACGAAACTTGAAAACGCCGCTTCGCCGGAAGAAGTGTACGAACTGTTTTCCGAATCCGAAGAAGAGTAAGTTTACCTCTGATTTTTCAACCACAGATTTTTATAATTTTCAGTAGTAAAACTAATTTATTGCGGAGAATGGAAAGAATCTATTTACACTATAAACTCTTTTTTAGCATTTACCAAAATCCGTCAACAAGTAAATTGGGAAATTACTTATTTATGAATAGAGAAAAAACTATTAAATGTCACTCACAAATATCGGTGGTTGTCCCAATTATAAATCCTAATCAAAAACTGGATTCCGTTCAATGCTTAATTTTGGTAATGTCTGTTTCAAATCATCTATTTCTTCTTTTTTAATATTGCTACAACCTGATATCGTAAGTAATTGAAGATTTGTAAGATTTTTCAAAGGTTCAAGATTAGCAATTTTAGTATCAGAGATATCAAGCTTTTCCAGCCGTACTAAATCTCTAATTGGTTCAAGATTAGTTACTTCAGTATGATATAAAGCAAGTTCTTGTAAATAAATTAGCTTTTTTAATGAGTTAATGTCGGATATATTAGTCACGCATAAGTTAAGACTCTGCAGATTATTCAATTCACTTAATGGCTCTAAACTTGAGATAGTGCTGGAACTAAGAACAAGTTTTTTAAGATTTTTTAATGCCTTTATAGATTCAATATTGCCAATCTCATCTGCACAAATATAAAGATTCTGTAAATTTTCAAAGCCCTCCAGAAAATTGATATTTTTTATTTCATCACTTTCAAAACTAAGGGTTTCTAAACTTTTTAACTCAGATAGTATTTTATAGTTTTTGATTCGCATATCGCTCATTGAAAGAGAATTCAGATTAGACAATTCTTTAAGTGGACTGATATCAATCGGAATCTGATAAACTGAGGATCTATTTAGAACTTTATTAAAATAATATCTAATTCTGCTGTAACTTCCTGGAATTCTACCAATCTTGCTAATTGTAAGATTTTGAAGCTTATGAAGTTTCCCTATAGGTTTAATATCTTCGATATAGAATGAACTAATATCAAGTGTTTGCAGATTTTTCATCTTTGAAAGTAGTTTTATATTTGTAATAAGCGGATCTTGTACGGAAAGATTTGTCAGATTTTCATAATCTTCTACCGTTATATAATCAGGATCCTTATTCAAATCTTTAGCCACTACATTACGTATAACTTCTTCACTTTTCATCGGAGAATAATATGATTCAAGAATAAATTGAAGAATAACAGTGAAAAAAGTAATTATAAAAAATAATACAAGAATTGATGCGACTATGAATTTTCGTCGTGACATTTTTCTTTTTACAACAGTATTGCTTTTCATTTATTTTACCCTTTGATTTTTACATAAATATTATACACATTATTAAAATAATACAATATTAATTCTGCTAACCGTGAATATTTAAAGATGTCAAGTGACATAAAGAAAACTTTGCGTCGTTACGTCCTGGTGTGAGATAATTCATTTATTGTATATAGTGACTCATGGCTTATGGTTAGTTAGTGACAATCAATGTCAATCAGTGTCGGGTAGAAAAAATGCGGGCTATATAATTGAATAAAGGATTGTCCCGATTGCTTCGCTGGAGCTGCAAAGTCTCTCAATAACAGATATTTTTAGTATTTTAAAATGTTTGCTGCTAATATTGTGATTATCTGCGCTGATTCGCGGCTTGTGAAAATTTAATGATTAAGGCTGGCTCGAATATTCAAACGCGGTTTGTGCTAATAAACACGAACGCCGGGAGTAATTTAAGGCGTCAGGACTTTTTCTGATCCTTGGGCTGAATGTGAATAATACGGATTATTTTTTTATTATGTCAGAAAAATGAACATACAACTATATAAAAATGCATAATAATGTTGTTGATTTCTGGATTTATAGACTTTTTTATTGCATATTAAAAAGTTTATGCATAAAATATCCTTCACTTTGGGAATGCACCATGATGTTTTGAATTAACCGCAGAAGTTTCTAACATGATTGTTTTTTTATAAATAGGCTGGATGGGTATAGGAGTTCGAAATATATTAGTATTGTGTCCATAGATTTTATTTCTTTTAATAAATTTCAGCTCAGGATAATTGTGTCTTTCTGGCGAAATTCTCAATTCACCCCGGATGTAATTGCATCCCGTGGACCTCCTCTTTCCTAAATAGACCGATAGTTTCCATGTGTGCTCACATTGTAATACAGCATAAAACCATTCATCACGATGTACAGGTGATGATCCTTTTGGATTTATGCACGGAAACAATCACAGGATTGTACGGTCTTAATTGGCTGAACAAAACAAAAGGAAATATTATTTCGACTTGTATGAATAAGTCGAGTAGAGGAGAAATAGATGAAAAGATTAATAATTTATGTAGCATTAAGCATATTCCTAATGACTGCCGTTCCAGTAAGTGCAGACATCACTTTGACGTTCGAAGAATTCGTTGGATATGATGTTGGGCAGGCTGGGACGCCGATCGGTACGTTCTATAGCGGCCTTACCTTTGAGACTTTGAGTCCCGGAGCATCTGACTGGGTTGGGCGTGATCACAACACTGGTTCTTACAACACCTACTCGAGGGATCTCCATACCGGTTATGGTGGTTATGACATATATGGGAACGGTTTTGCTACTACCGCTCTCAATACAACCGGCAATGGTGGAAAGATATCATTTGATAATGCAGATGCCTCTTATTTTGAACTTATGTATTCATCATATGGTACTTTTTATCTTACAGCTTATGCTGCTAATGGTATGCAACTCGATCAGGCTATAGGTGTGTCCAATTATGGCCAGGGCCAGGGCATGGACCTTCTCCGTGTTGACTGGAACAGCAGCGATTACATTGCATATATCACTGTGCATGATACTGGCGACTTCTGGCTTATAGACAATCTTACGACTGATGCCACCGACATTGTTATTACACCCGTTCCGGGTGCTGTTCTGCTGGGTTTCCTTGGCCTGAGTGCCGCTGGTATTAAATTGCGCAAACATGCGTGAGGACTCAGTAAAAACAAGTATAATAGAAAATAAGATTAACGTTATTATAAGGGCTGTGAGCAAACACTTGCAGCCCTTCTTTATGCGCATTGCGTCATACGTATTTCCTATTGCGTGACAGATTGTGATTATCTGCGCTGATTCGCGGCTTGTGAAAATATAATGATTAAGGCTGGCTCGAATATTCGAACATGGTTTGTAGTAATAAACATGAACGCCGTGAACACAGAGATGATTGAAAGGCGATTACTAATAATATTTCTCTATGCTTACGGCGTTCTTAATTTTTTATTTAAAGGTTATAGTCAAACTCAAATTAATTTGATGCTTCCCATAGAATCAGTCCCATCTCGTATGGATTTACCAGGTCAGGATGCTTTGGAAGGATTCTGACTGCTACGCCGTGCTGGCCGGTTGCTTTGCATTCCATCGAGCCGGTGAACCAGTATTCACCGTTCTGGTTTGCCGGCTGGTCAAATGTCATAGGTACAGCACAACCTTCCTGAATATTTTCCCAGTTGTCAACAGGTCCATAGTAAAGCTCGACAGAGACATCGTTCGGATTGATTCTGCCAAGATTTATCAATGACTTGATTGATAACTGTGTACCAACCTTGAGTTGACGTTCTTTCGGATTAAGTTCGTTCTGTATGTCACTGTCACTTGTGTCAGAAATCATTTGAACATCTTTGACTGAAATTCCAGACCAGGCGTTTTTGATATCCTGTTTCCATTTTGTGAATTCTCTTGTTTTCGAGAAATTCTTCTCCGCGAAATCCATAGCTTTTATTATAGAAGGTTTGTAGAACCTTTCTGTGTATTCAGCTAACATTCTATGTGTATTGAATCTTGGCGCGATCCACTTTATAGAATTTTTCATTCTGCGTATCCATGCTCTCGGCAGGTTGTCTGCTGATCTTGTATAGAATAGGGGGATAACCTCGTTTTCGAGCATGTCATATATTGTTTGTGCTTCGACATTATCCTGATATTCAAGATCGTCATAGCTTTCGTTCGAGCCGATAATCCAGCCGCCGTCCTCGACATAACCTTCGCACCACCAGCCATCGGAGATACTCATATTTAGTACGCCGTTAACTGCTGCTTTCATGCCGCTGGTACCGCTGGCTTCCATCGGTCTGCGAGGATTATTGAGCCATACATCCACGCCGCGAACGAGGAAACGTGCGATATCTATATCGTAGTTTTCCAGGAATATTATGCGGCGTTTGACATCGCTCTTATTCGCGAAGTTAACAATCTGACGAATAATATCTTTACCTTCAGTATCTTTCGGATGTGCTTTGCCCGCGAAGATAAACTGTATTGGTCTATCTGTATTTGTGAGCATTCGTGCAAGTCTTTCTGGATTTTTCAGTAAGAGATGACCTCTCTTGTAACTGGCGAATCTTCTTGCGAAACCGATTGTAAGTGCTTCCGGATCAAGTACTTCCTCGGCATGGTTCAATTCTGTATGATAAGTTCCGCGACGCTGCATTTGTGCTTTCAAGCGGTTGCGCGCGAAAACAATCAGATTCTCTTTACATCGCTGATGTATTCTCCAGACTTCTTCGTCCGGGATTTGATCGACTGCATCCCATATTGATGTGTCCATTGCTTCATCAGCCCAGCTCGGACCGACATATTTTTCGTACAGGGATTCCATCTCATCTGCGAGCCAGTTTTCGAGATGTATTCCGTTTGTTACCGAAGTAATCGGGACTTCTTTTGTCGGAACTCCCGGCCACATACTTCCCCAGATACCTCTTGAGACTTCGCCGTGTAATTCACTGACGCCGTTCGAGTAATTGCTGAGCTTCAAGGCAAGAACCGGCATTTTAAATGGTTCTTCCGGGTCATCAGACAATATCCTGCCGAGAGATAAGAATCTGTATCTGTCAATACCGAGTGAAGGGAAATAATTGCCGAAATATTTATCCATTAATTCAACGCGGAATTCGTCGAGGCCGGCTTTAACAGGTGTATGTATTGTGAATACGTTACCTGCTCTTGAAGCTTCTACGGCTTCTTCGAAATTCATGTTGGTATTCTGTCTTAACTGACGAATTTTTTCAAGGGCCATAAACGCCGCATGTCCTTCATTCATATGACATACAGTCGGATTTATTCCCATTGCGTGCAAAGCTTTAAGGCCGCCGATTCCGAGCAGGATTTCCTGTCGAATTCGTAATTCTTTGTCGCCGCCGTAGAGACTGCTTGTAATCATTCTGTCAATAGGAGTATTCGCTGGTATATTCGTATCGAGCAAATACAATGTTACTCTTCCAACCGGTATGGACCAGATTTGTGCATATATATTTCTGCCCGGGTAATCTACGCTTATCGTTAGCGGCTTACCATCGTCCTGGCGGACAAGCTCCATAGGCATATTATAAAAATCGTTTTCTACGTATATTTCCTGCTGCCAGCCGTCAATGTTCAGATACTGGCGGAAATAACCTTTTTGATAAAGAAGGCCTACTCCGACCAGCGGAATTCCAAGGTCCGATGCACTTTTCAGGTGGTCACCGGCCAAAATTCCAAGGCCGCCGGCATAAATAGGAAGGCATTCGTGAATACCGAATTCGGCACAGAAGTATGCGATTGTTTCGCTTTCTTCACTATCCGGTTTTGCTTTTGTGTACCATGATGGAGTCGCTAAGTAGGACTGGAGTTTTTCTGATGCCCGCTTCAAGTGGTTCATAAAACCAACGTTTTCAGCTAAGCTATCAAGCTTTTCCTGTGAAATACTGCCAAGCAATTTAACCGGGTTATGGCCGCAGGCCGCCCATAAGTTGCTGTCGATTCGTTTGAACAGCTCGATAAATTCTGAATTCCATGTCCAAAACATGTTACCGGCGATAATTTCAAGATCCGTTAACGGTTCTTTCAATGCAGGCACAACAGTAAAGCTGCGCACAGTTGTCATAACGTTGCCTCCATATTATTAATAAAATAATTTCTTTTGACTTTTACTCTTCGTCAATAATCAATGTCGGCTTAACCGCAAATAATTATTAAAAGTAATGTTTTTTTAAGTCCTAAAACCTTTGAGATAATTCATACTATTATTTTACCGCTGAGTTCGCTGGGATCGCAGAGACGATAGGAAAAAAGCTTCTATGCAGGTCAGGGAATTTTTCAAATATTGTGGTTTGTGTTTGTAGAATACACGTAACATAAATATAGATAAGGACTTATTGCATTATTTCTCTGCGTTGGCCGTGTCCCCGCGGTAAAGTAAACAGGTTAGAGATAAGCTGAAGTGAAAATAAAAAAAGGCCCGTGAAAACAGGCCCTTTTTTTAGTTTATCGCGAGAATACCTCCACCTATGCCGTAGGACGGCGTTTGAAGAGAACCCATTACTACAAGGTGGGCAATCGTTGCTCTTGTCCGAAAGTCCTATCACGTAGGCTGGTTCGATCCAAATAAGACCTGATTTCCCTTAAGTACGGGTATCGGTTCTTTCAAACATTAGCCATCTATACGAACATCGCAGGGGCTAACCCGCAAACTACCTATTTTATAACAAATATTTATACAAAAGTCAATCTAAATCAACATTCTTTATCACTGAACTGTACGACTCAATAATTAACTTTTATAATAATTATTCGGCGTTTAGGTTGATTTTTCTTCAGCCAAAATTTTGTTATAGGATTTAAAAACGTCCTGTAATTTTTTATTCAGCATATAGCGGCTTATTTAGAAAGTCGTTAGTCGCTGGTAGTTAGTATATAGTTGTTACAAATTGGGTTTGTTTCACATTTTTTTATCCTCCATGTTTAGATTTTCGGATTTAGTTTTTAGGGTTTCCTGCCGCAGGCTGGCAAATTGGCTTTGTTTCACAAATGGTGCATAAGGTTTAAGTGCACAAGTCATAAGGTCATTTGCACTTGTGCTCTTTTGCTCTGGATTAAATTGGCTTTGTTTCGCAACAATACGTTCTCGCTTATCGTCCCTCATCTCTCGTCTATCTTCCCTCGTCATTCTCACTCCGTCCCTCACCTGCCTCTCAAGCCGCAACTTCTGCAGCTTTCTCAGCTCCGCCGACGCTTTATACAAGCTGCTCTCTATTCGTTTTTCATAAATAAGTAATTGCTCAAGTACCTTTGAATTAGAAAAATCCCTTCTTAACGCCAACCCAATAATCAGGCTCATATCACCTTGTTTGGCCTGTTGTCTTGCTTGAAGAGTATCACTTAACGTTTCAGTAAGACGGTCATCAATCATTAACTCCATAGCCGCATTCTGAAAAACCTCCGCACGTTTCAGCCGCCATGAAAGATTCACGATTCGCGAAGCAAGCATTTCCTCCATAGCTCCTACAGGCAATAAGTCTTCAATCATTTCATCATGAAAGATATTGTACTCTTCCTGGCTTTCTGTCCTGATAACATTTTTGCACGAACACAATCCATGCTTAGTCGCGTTTTGCGAAA
>CAZMPL010000002.1:0-30401 GCA_964567805.1 uncultured Pirellulales bacterium
CTTAAGTAAAGTTGCTCAGGTACGTGATGTTGACGTCATTAATATTAATGATCTGGCAAACTCTCTGAAGGTCGTTGTTCTTCCTGGTGAAACAATGGAAGTAAAAATTATCAAGCCCGGAGAGGAATCCGAACAGGGTATTGGTTACCTGGACGACGGCACAATGATTGTAGTCGAAGACGCGCGAAACAAGATTGGCAAAGACTTGGTTATCAGTGTAACAAGCTCGCTTCAAACATCCGCTGGAAAAATGATTTTCGGCAAATTCGAGGAATACGCCCAGAGAAGAAATGACTATGATCAGCGAAAACCTTATGCCAGAAAAAATTATAACAACGAATCCAACGAAAATAATAATAATACACAAATAACTAACTCATAAGCGGCTAAAGTCAGAATTTATTTTCCTTAGCCGCTGGAGTTGCAATGAGTACAAGGCATATTTAATTAATAGTCTTTGTACCTTCTAATCCATTTTGGCCATTTTTCCGGTGTTACTCCTCCGGCTTGTGTCCATTCGCCGGAAGTATTGAATTGCCTGTTCCATTTCAATGTCCAAAGCTCCTTAAGACCAACCTTTCTGACAGAAAAATCCATAAAAACCACATTTATTCCGCCGTCATGTCTATTAATACAAGTTGTATTCGAACGCCCGAAATATTTTCCAGAATATTCATCGTTGGACGGAGGACTATTTTTATCATCAAAATAGGAATATAACCAACTGCAATCGAAAACAAGTGGAATTTTATTCGCCTGGTTTTCATAAGCTATTACCCAGTATTTATCAGGTTTTGAAATTTCATTAATATCATCAATAGAATTATCACCTGTCCCACAAGGGTCAGAGGCAGAACCAGAACCTGGACTATGACGTATTCCAAATCGTTTCTCCCAGTAATCTATCCACCAATTTCCGCTTCCTCCGCTTACAGCAGTTACAGTTCCTCCACTTACAACATCAGTATCATTGTTATTCATGTCTCCAACCATATCTTTTCTTTCGGGTTTATAAGCCCAGCCGTTGAGGCCATAGCTTCCGATTCCATTCCATGCAAATTCTTCTTCATTAGAAGTAAAGAATTCCCATGCGGCTAATGTAGCACCGTATTTAGACCTTGGAGATGAAGTATTCTGAGCTAATGTTTTTTTAGCTGAAGGACAAAGAAGTATTTCGCGTTGATTGCTATAATAATTGCGGATTGGATAATACCATGGAGATTCACCATAATCACGAGGAAGTTTACCGTCAAATTCGTCTGTGTACATTTTGTAAACCAAACCCCACTGCCTGAGATTCGAAAGACAAACTGCTGCTCTTGCTCGTTTTTTGACTCCATTAATCGTGGGCAATAAAATAGCTAATAAAAGTGTAATGATTGAAATGACAGTCAGCAACTCAACTAATGTAAATCCTTTTTGTTTACGCATAGCTTATTTCCTTTCCCAAAACAACTTAAACTGACATATTAAATATTCTGTCGTCTTTAAAGTCGAATTTCTCACAAAAAAGCTTTCACGTTACGCCTCCCGCAAAGCGAGATACATTATATCATGAATTTGTTTAGACAAATAGAAAAAGATTAGTCTGAAAAAATTATTTTCCGATTTTTACGACCATTCTATCTATTTTAACATCAAGAATAGATTATTATTTTATAATGGTTTTATCGAAATGACCAGCCGGAGGTGTTGTTCTTTTTCGAGTTGAATAGCTGATTGAGTTTGTCGGGCACACATCGCGGCAAGAGTAACATGCGAAACAATCCGGTATAGTTTTTTTGTCTCGTTTCAAAATAGCGCTCATCACAGTCGAGGGACATGCTTTTGCGCATTTATTACAGGCGATACATGTATCATAATTTACACTGATTTTTACCCTGCTGAATTTCTCTACAATCCAGCCCGCAAGTCCGAAGGGACAGAACATGTGACACCATGGTCTGTAAATAAAAAGGCTTGTAACTAAAAGCACACCGATAAAGATTATTCCAGCGATTTCAAGATGTAACGGTTTGAATATTTTAAACGGATCTATCGGTTCGACAATATCATAACTCCATATAAAAGCGATAAGCGTAAATATTACAAGAAACACAACTCTAATTGAATTTGTCACTATAAATGGTAACTTAATCTGCTTTCCAATAATTGCTTTACCGCTATCATTTTGATTGAGTCTGAAAATTAAATCCTGTAAAGTTCCAGCCTGACAACCCCATGCGCAAATATATTTGTTCGCGAGAAAAACTATAAAAAGAAAAACAGTCATAGCAATCAATCGCGGCGGAAATATCTTATGTGTTTCACCCAATAAAGCAATTGCGTCTTTTACTGTCCCCATCGGCCCAGGGTCGGAACCCATTATCACGCCGAATATAACAACTGAAGCAAAAAGCACCCACCTTCTTATTTTTGGAGTGACTTTTCTTTTTTTAAAGTAGAAATAAACTCCATTCAAAAAAGCAAACCAGAGAACAAATTTTATAGCGATTTTTCTCCAGTCCTTTGTTTTATATTCCGTTGCTTTTTCCCCTGTTATAAGAAATCTTATCTCATCAGGCGTACCGAATTCGCTCAATAGCCTTTGCCGGTCTGTCGGTGATTGCAGTTGGAATTTTTCTCTGAGAAGAGGATTAGGAAGATTATTAACCTGACCAAACTGTCCGATAGTCATTCCCTCTTCTATTATTAACTCGTTAGGTTCCTGTATTTCTTTTGGTTTTCCCGCCCATAAGCGGCCTGATAATATCGAACCACAAACAACAAGAACTATCAGTAAAATAAAAAGTATTGCAGTTTTATAAAACGATTCTTCCTTCAACATATATAATCTCCAAATGCAAATAATTTCATGACGTTATAATACTAAGAAATTGGATTATATGTTCAAATAAATTCTATAATTCATTTTCGAAATCAAATTATCATTTTCTGGAATTTACTGCTTTTGTGCTATCGCTCTTGTGAGTGTTACCACCCAGCCGGAGCCGACAATAACTATCAGGGAAAAGATTATATGGCGGATTTTAACTTCGTCAAAAAACTTATTTATAAACCAGAAATTAAACCCAAAAACCGCAATGATAAATGATATAATATCTATAAAAACAAAGGTTGTACAAATAAAAGCACATGCCGGCTGGATATAAAAAGCACTGATAATATTTCCCCGTATGAAAGCGAGCGTAGCGGTCGTATAGCCGCAGGTCGGACACGGAATACCATACATCATCTTGAAGCCGCAACGGCCAAGGTGGTCTCCCATATTGATATGGTAATGTGCGCCGATTATAAAAAAAATGAAAAACGCGCTCAAAGTAATACAAATAATAGCGGCTGTTATCCTTTGTCGCTTTGAAGCTCGGGAAATAATTTTTGATTTGCTTGTATTCTGCTGCATTTCGTTCATATTTATCTGTTGGCTTGATTGCATAACTGCGTTAGAATATAATAAATCGAATTGAAAGTAAATAAAAAAAGAACGTACAGCGGATAGCGTACAGGTTACTCAGAAATCTAACCGCTTTGCGCTCCACGCTAAACCCTGTTAGAGGAACTTATGGAATTGGATAACCAGTATTTAAGCGGCTTGTTAGAAACAGCTATCGTAGCAGCAAGACTTGCCGGCCAGAGAGCTATGGAAGAAATCAGCTATATTAAAACTTCCTTAAAAAACGGTAATGAACTTGTAACTCAGGCAGATTCCATTTGCCAGAAGATAATTATTGACCGAATCAAGGAGGTTTATCCAGACCACGGTTTTATCGGAGAAGAAGGCAAAGACGGGAAACTGTTCAAGCAAACTCCTCGCGGTGACGAGCGAATATGGTGGGTTATCGATCCGATAGACGGTACAAATAATTACTCGCACGGTATATTACTTTTCGTAGTTAGCATAGCGGCTGTATATGAGGGTACTCCTATAGCCGGTGTAATTTTCGAACCGGCAACAGAATCCATGTTCACCGCTGTCAAAGATGGTGAAGCACAACTTAACGACCGAAGGATTCTTGCAAGCCAGGAAGATTTGAACCAGTTCGCAAGTGTTGGCCTGGATAGTCGTCTTAGTCTGGATGAGACAATTCCTGGCTGGGCCGGTAAATTAATTAAGGAATCAAAATACCGTAATTTCGGAACGACTGCTTTGCAGCTTGCTTATGTCGCAAAAGGAAGTATGGCCGCAACTATTACGGATTCACCGAAACTATGGGACATCGCGGCCGGGGCTATTATCGCGGAATCTGCGGGTGCGCTCGTAACCAACTGGCAGGGAGAAAAAATATTCCCGGTTGATACTGAAAATTATGAAGGCGGGACAATCCAGACTTTAGTAGCTAATAAGAAAACGCACGGCGAGATAGTCAGGATATTGAACTCATAATTTATCTCGGGTCGGGAACAGATTGAAACGCCAATATTCTGACTTTACCGATAGGTGTCACTACATTGCTTCTATCGAGAACAGCGATAACTCTTTTCTGTGGACCGTCAAGACCAATCCTGACAAGAATATACGCGGTAAATATGTCACTTCGTACTGTAACAAGATTACTGATACGGGAAAATATAATATCGCGCTCTTCATAATCACTGATTGCACCGTCTTTGGGTGTCAAATCGGGCCAACTTTGCAAATCCACATTATTATTATCCCCAATCGTATAATAATCCATTCCGGGAACCTGCATTAAATCAACTACGCTATTGAAAGCTCCGAAAGGTTTATTAGACGGATCGCTCGGATTAATAACGTCTCGGAATGAAACTATCGAACGTGCTGTATCAGGACGCATCGATGGTAATTGTGCCAGTACTGACCACGGCGCGGTATTAATATTTATTCGCCCCTTTATTCTGGTTTCATACATAAACTGATTCGGGTCCAATCCATATTCCATAGGATCTACAACAGTCAAATACTGGAACATATTCGCGTAAACAGGCTGTTTCAAATCAAGTCGAATCTCATCTTCATTCGGCTCGCTCGCAAGGTTCATACCAATCATATCATTCGCATCGGTACTCGGGCCGATAGTAAGAACTCTTGATATGTCACCAATTGTCGCGAAAGAGTCGTTATAATTCACGAGATTATAATTCTTTCTTAACGCGGTTGTTACATTAGGCTTTCCCAATGTATTCGTCGAAGATAATTTAAATTCCTGGTATAAGATATTCCAGTTCAACTCACTTCTGCAATAGAACTTCGAAGAGTCATTAACATCATCCCATTTGAACCAGCTATCCTGGGTAGTTTGTTTATCAAGAGATAAGTTAGTTGCCGTTAGTTTCCTGACAAGACGAAGATTATATCTTTTACTAAGTATATATGTGGGCGGTGTACCGCCAGCTAATACATATTTAGCCAACACAAGGTTCGGATCCTCTCTTAGTGTTCCGGAAGACTTTAAAGTACCAAGACCGAATTCTGTTGTCGCGTTACTTGTGTTGGTTATTACAAATCGGCTTTGCGCCTTGATAATAAAATTGGGCATATTAACAGAATCTGCAACTTTATCGTTCGCGTCATAAAGCTCAATCTTAAAACTGCTAAGAGGAATATCAATTTTGAAAGGATTATAAAGCTCGACGGCAAAACTGTTTTTAGTAGAATCGTCCGGCTCTGAATCACTTAGTTTAAATCCAATATCACTGATAAACGGCTGGGCTTCGAAACCGAAATATGTATTCTTCCCGACAGTCAACGCGGTTACATCAGAATTATTGTCACGCAGGTCAACAATGTTAACCGCCAATTGAGCGGCTAACTTCTCAAGACGCACAGCATTGGGCTCCCTGCCCTGCAGTGACATTTTAATTGTGTTAAATATCAATTGAGGTAAAGCAGTATTTATATTTACCATCTTACCATTATTTAAAGCTAAACCCGCTGGATTAAGTATTCTATCCATATTACGCGTAGTAGCAATATGCCTGATACTATAAAGATTAGGATCTGTGCCGGTAATTCCAAAAGTATTATAAGCTTTTGGAAACCAGTATTTAAGTTCCCCATTGCTCTCCACGGGAGTTGATAATGTATCATCCCTCAACTGATTTCCCCATGATTCCAGACGAGTATCTATATCAGTATTGTTCAGAAGATACCTGTAACGCATTTCCAGTTCATCAGACATATCGAAAGGAGTATAAGGAGCTTTTATTTCTTCATAATTATAAATATAGTATTGCAAATAAGCCTGTAAATCATAAGGATTAATATTATTACCATTGTTTGCTCTATCTAAGAGAAGATCATTTTCAAACATTGAAATTGACGAATCCACAAACAGTGAAGCCAACGGCATTAAATTGATTTGAGTTTGATTTTTCCCGTCTATATTAATTTTCATACCGGGGGCACAAGGGTCACTTTTCAATCCTGTATTGACATTCAGCATTGCACTGTTATCAATAATCCTGACAGCGGCATAAACCGGCTTGCTATGACTGGAACTGATTCCTTCGAGCTTAATCCATATCGAATCGGCAACTCCGTCGCCATCGGCGTCCGCAAGCGGTAAATTTACATCAGGAATCGGACCATATTGCGATAGCACCTCTATTTTAATATTATTGTTTTTTCCTGCTAACTGACCTGAAATGTCACTTATCTGTCTCCAATAATATTTGCCGCTCGATTCATACGGCTCAAGACTTGCAAGCCAGCGATTTCTAAAATCTGGATAATCATAATATTCCTCATTCGGTTCCACAATTCCAGGGACATCCAAAACTAATTTCTGGGAGATATCCGCTATAACTGTATCGACGGCAAATTCCAGTTCTTTGTTTTCCGAAATAGCGGCCGTTCCCATCTGATTGACACGGGCGGCCATTAGAAACAGTACGCCGACAATCGCAAGCAGAGTACTCAATACGACCGCAAGAATAAGTGCCGAGCCGGCATATTTTAATCCATATTTTGTATTAATTATTTTTTTCATTTCGTTAGGTTATTTATCAAGACTAACAATATAAGTAAATCTTCTGCCGCTCTTGATAATTCCTTTGGAATCAAATATTGTAAAAGTAAATTTCAACGCTCGTCCGAGCCCGGGTATCGAGTTAAAATTTTCACGATTAATTTTACTCAACGGGTAAGTGACATTTTTTATTGGAAATTCCCCTGTTTCCTGGAAAGGCCACGGGTATAATACACCCGGAAGCCTGTTGGGATCCGTTAAGTAAAAATTCGTATCAGATAAATTACGATTACCATCAGGATCAACTTCCGGCAGCCATTTTTTATTTGTATTATCCCAGCCCTGAATCTTAAATTCACCAACTCCTTCGCATAAAAGCATTGGTAGTGCATTTGGATCATCAGGACTTACTGATACACCCATCAAATTTTTACCCGCACGTGATTTAATGGAACCACCATCTATTGTAATATCACAGATCATTGATAGTATGTCTATTTTAATCTGTAAATCAAGATGCTTCCATTGCTCCAGGCTAATATTGTCATATTGATAAGAATCATGCCACTCTTTCCATTTTACAGGTGAAAATTTATTCGGATCATATATATCTTTTTGTGTTACTTCATCAATCAGGATATGTTGAGTTCTCGCGAGTATCCTTTCGGACTTACCCAGTTGTTTAGGTCTTTTCAGACCATTTTTAGCAAGTGTATAACAAATCCTGGCTATGTTGCCGCGGATAGTGTTCTTACCATAAGCCTGAAAGTCACCTTCAGCGAAAAACATAATTCTGTCAAGTCTCTCTTCAGATAAACATAAGCCGCTTTTATCTGTCACTACATTAGCGTCCCAGACTACGAATAATTCACCATCTTTATCAAGACCTTTGAAATCCGAATCCAACTGATTCGTAATCGCACGAAACTTCTGCATAATCTCGGCGTTGGCTAAAGCAGTTCTATGAGAGTCTATACAGACCTTAAATATTTGACTGGCAAAAGAAATAACAACTACAAAAACTCCAATCGCTACTAAAAGCTCGATTAGCGTAAAAGCATTGCTATTTCGTTTTGTTAATTTCATAATATTTTGTGTATTTTCTTCTATTTAGAATCGTATTTCTTTTTGATAAACCACGATACAGGGATTCTTCCCGGCTACTATCGGCGGAACTACCCAAACGGAATCAGTATCCGATTCTTCCCACGATGTATCAAGAGTTATAATATTACCTGAAACAGAGTCACGCTCTACGACACGATACATTTTGCCTGTCTTGTTAGCGATGATTTTCGAACCGGCGTTTATAAATGATTGCTGTGCTTTTTGACTTATAGACAGCGTTTTTTCAGTAACTTTGGAAACCGGAACTTCTACGGGAACAGGTATCGCTGAAGAACTTCCAACTTTCCTGCAAATAAAAACAGTGACTTGTATAATACGATTAGTATTAATTGATGAAACAGGCCGACATAACGCAGACCAGTAATATTGTTTATCCGCGGAAATCGCGGCAGAAGGATAAGCGAATTCTTCGATAGGTATCGTATTCAATGTTGTAAAAAGAACCTGTTTATTTACAGAAAGATCAGGCGATGAAAAATTTATGCCATAAAGCTGTATTTTCGTGAAAGCTTCGTCAGAAGTTGCCGCGGCTATTGTCCTTTCCGTCGCAACCGCGGATAAATTGACACCTACGAGAAATGTCCCTCCCACAAAACTCATTCCAATAGCAAGAGTACCGATAGCCAATAAGACCTCGGTTAAAGAAAATCCTCTATGTCTCTGTAATGAACTCATAATTTTATCAATACTTAATTAGTCTTAACTATTGTTCCAGTATATTGATTTATAAAAACAGGTTTCAGACTCTTAAGATAAATATATCTTTCCTGGCCGGCTTGAGGGACTGTCATTCCCTTACCCAGACTATCGAACACATTTTTATCATATATATAGAAAGCATTTGCGCTTACTTCCTCTCCATATCCATATCCTTCGTAATCATCCTGAATAAACATACCTATATTTCTGTTTTGTATGCTCGCAAGAGAATTAAATATCTCATCATTCGACTCGCCGTTATCAGGTTTAGAAATTCCATCTTTATTTCTAACGCGAACTTTATGAATAACTAACTTGCCGGCGGGTGAAAATATAATAGAAAAACATGAAGTATCCCGCAAATAACTGCTGGTTATCGAAGCATTAAAATCCTTAACATCTACATTTTGAAGATACGTACCTGAATTAAGCGGCTTGCTATTTGTTTCATTTGCCTGTATCAGCATATCCACAACTTTGAAATCATCCGGCAACTTAATAGGCTTCTGGCCTTCAAGAGCGCGAAAGCCGTTACTGGTTGTTTTTTCAGGATCATGTATGATAAAAATCATATATTGATTGCCTTGAATATCCAACTGGAAACGAACTCCGGCGTAACGCTGTTCCCTGGCGGCAACTGCACGAGCAGAAGACAGAGCGGCATTTATCGTTGCTGTAACTCCGCTGCCTGTCTCGAAAGACTTCTGCAATGAACGAATAGCAGGCAAACCAAGACCTGTCAGCAGTGCTAATATAGCTACAACTACTACCATCTCAGTAAGCGAAAAACCAGATTTTTTACTTCTCGTTCTCATTATAATTTTATATTCAAACAGCCGGATTTGTTTCTATTTATTCTGAATGTCATCAGCCGTTCCGAATTTCTTATCAGGTCCCGCGGAAATTAATTTCGGATAAGCATTTCCAGTGATATACCTGTAATTCAGCAAAGTACCCCAGGGATCGTAAATCTGCGGCTGAGGTTTTTCATTAACAGGTACATCCGAATTATTTTTTATTAATTTCACATTAATATTTTCCAGGTATTCATTTACACCCGGAGTCAGGCGAAGCTGTCCATATAGAGCCGCTGAAGATGTAAGATAAGGTGTCAGATTCGGATCAGGAAATCCTTTCCAATATTCATAATATTCATCTAACGCTCCATCAAGCAACGCAAAAGTGCTGTCAATTGCTCTTTTATTATTTTGACTATCCATGTGAGATACGATACCAATAGTAATTGACGCTAAAACAGCGATAATCGCTACTGTCACCACTATCTCAATAAGCGAAAGGCCATGATTGTTTTTATAAATCTCCATAGTTTCAGCCTGCCTTAATGGATATGCATGTGTATTTAGTTTCCAAAATTCCGAATATCATCGGGTGTGCCGTAAATGCCGTCCAGTCCCGCTGAAATCAGTATATATGAATCAGGCCTGTAAGGCTGAGGTACCGTATTAAGAGTTTTCGGATCAGTTATATAATTATAAAAACGTTCATAACTGTTTTTAGGATCAGCCAGAGAAGGGCCGGTATTGCCGCTTGCTTGATCTTCAAGTAGAACAATGCTTTCGTTATCAATTTCCTCATAAATCTCATATACGTTATTCTTCGATGTGTCTGCTTTATAATAAAGAATTGGAGAACCGGCATTTACTTTTGTACCGTCAGGTAATATAATTTTTCTCTTATTGTATATATCACTGAGCACATATGTATCAGGAGCTAATATATTTGTTAAATCGTTTCTTCTGAATAATCCTGTATCTGCAACTGTTGAAGTATCTCCTAATCTGAAAGCGTTGGCTGTTTCACGATCAAGATAAAGGTCTTTCCTCTGATCGAAAAACACCTCATTGGTTGTATCATAAATAAAAACACCGGCTTTAGTATGGCCGTCAGACATGAATTCTGATTGTGGATGAAAACCAAGTAAATCCCAACCAAGAAGCGCTTCGGCAAGTCTCTGCGCACCGCTATAATCTCTACCTGGACCTGTTAAGGGACATGTCGATGAAGGATAATCACCATAATCATTCTTAAAAGCCACCAAACCCAGATTGATAGAACTGAACTGGGCTTTCTGCTTGGCTTCCTTTGCGGTATTTTTTACTACCGTCATTGCGGGAAGAAGCAATCCGGCTAATAAAGCTATTATCCCTAAGACTACCAATATTTCTACAAGTGTCAGTCCAGTTGTTTTATGTTTTACAGCCATTGTTTCGTACTTCCTTTACATTATTATGCGATATTTCTTTAATAAAGGCTGAGCATCCTATTTATACTTATATTCAAAATTACAAATATCATCGGAGGTACCATATTCACCGTCGAAACCTGCTGAGATTAATATATAACTATCCCTATTATACGGTACTGTGACATTTGTTACCTTTGGATTCGTTGTATTTAAATAAAATCTTTCACCATTATTTTCCGCAAGTTCGTGAGGGTCATTATTTTCAAACGGCTTTCCAAGAAGAAGCAAATCCTGATTATCCAAATAATTATAAATTGAGTTCGCTGCATCAGCCGCACTATATTCAATTTTTGAAGGATGCGCTTTATAATACAAAATAGGCATGCCAATTTTTTCACCAGTACCTTTACTGATTACCTGCCCGAACACATCGCATAAAACTTTACTATCAGCATCAAATTTCACATTGGAACTATTATTATTATAATTGGTATAAACATCAGACACTTTATATGCATTAGCATTTTCTATTGGTAGATAAGGACCTTTTCTTGCATTCCTGGTTGCTGGAACATATAAATTATTTCCAGAATGATCTTCGCCTAAACTATTAAAAATAGTATCAGGATGAACACCCATTAAGTCTTTACCTACCATAGCTTCCGCTAATTTCATTGCACCACAATAAAGATTATCTTTATTATCTTTTTCACTTGAATCAGGATAAGAATCAAACTCTCCATTAAAAAATTCCAATGCAACTCCAATAGAGTGAAATTGTGCCTGTTGCTTGACTTCTTTAGCATACTTTCTAACCATGTTCAAAGCCGGTACGAGCAAACCGATAAGTATAACGATAATACTCATAACAGTCAGAAGTTCGACTATAGTAAAAGCCGCTTTTTTACCTGATTTTTTAGTTACTGATTTCATCTTTGTTAACTCCTAAATTCAACTGTTTCGAAAAACCCTTTTAAATTTTTATATTTTTTTAACCACCTGAACTGCTTAAGCTTGTAATAATCGAAATCATAGGCGTGAAGACAGCAAGAACGATAACCATAACTATACTTCCCAAACCGATAACCATGATAGGTTCGAGCATGGACATAAGCGAACCGACAAGCACATCGACCTGTTCATCGAAATTGTCTGCGATCTTCAAAAGCATTTTATCAAGATCACCGGTTTCTTCACCTACCGCAATCATGTTACTGACAATTGAGTCAACTGTGCTCGATTGTTTAAGCGGACCGGCAAAAGTATCGCCCTGTCGAATCGAATTATGAACCGCGGCAAGCAAGTTGGAGAAAACTTCGTTTCCTGCGGTTTCACGGGTTACGTTGATAGCATCCAGAATAGGTACACCAGCACCGATAAGTGTTCCAAGTGTTCTTGTCCATCTTGTTACAGATGACTTATTTGTGAGCTGACCTAATACAGGAATCCTAAGTTTTACAGTATCCAGAGCCAATCTACCCTTACGAAATCTCCTGACAAACCTCATAATAATTGTTAAAATAATTGGTGTACCGATAATAGGGACCCAACCTCCAATCGGAAAACCGGCTATTTTAGGAGCAAAACCAGGCAAAATAGGACTTGTTCCTGCGATCCAGTTACTTATAGCCATAACCGTAAGAGTAATAGTCGGTAATTTACCTCCATCTGTCATCTCTGAAAGTGTTGTAGCAAATTGGGGTATAACGAAAAGCATCAAACCCATGATAATTAAAACCGCGGCTATCAAAACGACGATAGGATAAATCATCGCGCCTTTGACACGAGCTTTCAGCTTCTGGTCCTTTTCCATAAAATCAGCGACACGGGAAAGAATAAGGTCCAGAACGCCACCAGTTTCACCGGCTGCTACCATATTTACGAAAAGTCTGTCGAACGCTCTGTTATATTTAGCCATCGCTTCTGATAGAGTCGAGCCGCCTTCGATATCATCACCGATATAGCCGATAATTCTCTTAAAATTTCCTGCTTTCTGCTGATCTTCGAGAATTCTAAGTGAACGTAAAATAGGAAGACCTGCATCCTGAAGTGTAGAAAGCTGTCGTGCAAATTGTGTAATATTCTTTATTTTGACTTTGCCGTTCGCGCCGCGTCTTTTCTTTGCGGCGGCGGCGGGCTTGGCTGCTTTTTTGCTGGCTCCGCGCGGGGCAACTTTCGTGGGAAAATAACCCATATTACGGATTTTACTTATAGCTTCTTTCTGACTGAGTGCTTCGATTTCATTTTTTATCTCAACACCCTGAGCATCCAATGCGGTATATTGAAAAACAGCCATTTTTAATCACTCCTATACCTTCTAAATTTTTTGCTTATGATAAACAGACTGTACTTTTCCAAAATTATTCGACCATTGTTCCTTTTACAATTTCATCGATAGTCGTAAGTCCATCGAAAATAGCGGCTAAACCATTTTCGCGAAGCAGTCTCATGCCATTTTTTTGTCCGGCGACACGTAATACATTAGTTGACGCCTGACTCATTATCAGGTCGCGTATCTCATCGTTAAACACCATTATTTCAAAAAGACCCGTTCGGCCGCGATAGCCTGTCATATTGCACTGCCTACATCCACGACCATAGAAAAACTTCTTGCCCTTTACATCATCTGGAGTCAATTGCAAATCAGCTAATTGAGCTTCTGTAGGGTCAAACTGAGTTTTACAAGCTGTACATATTCTTCGGACAAGTCTCTGAGCGACTATACCTTCAACTGTAGCTGTTATAAGAAATGGCTCAATACCCATATCCAGAAGACGGGCTACCGAGCTTGGTGCATCGTTTGTGTGAAGCGTCGTAAACACGATGTGACCCGTAAGTGATGCCTGTGCTGAGATTTGTGCCGTTTCAAGGTCACGAATTTCACCAACAAGAATAACATCGGGGTCCTGACGCAAAATAGCACGAAGACACCTTGCGAATGTCAACCCGATAGCGGGCTTCATTTGACATTGAACAAGGCCGTCAACATCGTATTCTACAGGGTCTTCGGTAGTAATTATTTTCGTTTCAATATCATTTAATTCATTTAACGCGGAATATAAAGTTGTTGTCTTTCCACAACCTGTTGGTCCGGTAACAATGATAATTCCATTAGGTTTTCTAATAAGTTTGTGGACAATCTCTTCTTCTTCGGCTCGCAATCCAAGATCAGACAATTTGTAACTTGCGTTTTTCCTGTCCAGAATACGAAGCACTACACTTTCACCGAACATTGTGGGAAGAATAGCGACACGAAGGTCAACGGGATTGCCCTGAACAGTAAGAGAAATACGACCGTCCTGAGGCAGACGTCTTTCTGCGATATCCAAATCCGCCATAACCTTTATACGGGAACTTAAAGCCGCAGCGATATACTTCGGAGGAGGAACCATCTCATAAAGCACACCGTCGATACGATAACGCATTTTATATTCATTTTCAAAAGGTTCGAAATGGATATCGGACGCTTTGTCACGAATTGCCTGCAAGAGAACAAGATTCAGGAGTTTTTTAACTGGATTGGACTCTGAAAGCTCTTTCAGTTCATCAAGGTCAATACTCTGATTTCGGCCATCGAATTCCGCAAGAAAACTATCTCCCTGTATTTCATCGATCAATTCATTGATATTTTCTTCCTGGGGCTTGCTTTTTTCTTCATAATATTTGGATAAAGCATGATCAAGGGCATCTGTATCGGTGATTTTAGCAGTAACTTTAAATCCCATTAACGTACTTAAATCATCAGTAGCCCTGAAATTCTCAGGATTATCAAGAACCACTACCAGTTCGTTTTTTTCCTTAATATACTCTACTGGTACGATATGATATGTTTTAGCCATTTGCTCGGGTACTTTTTCAATAACATCTGCTGGAATTTCAATTCCTTCCAGACTCATATACCCCATGCCCCTCTGGGCAGCCAAAGCTATTTGCAGCTGCTTTTGATCGATAAGACCAAGCTCAAGAAAGATTTGCCCCATCTTAATCTTTCCGTTTCGCTGCTGTTGTATCTTCAGGCATTCATGAACTTTGTCTCTGCTTAGAACACCCATTTTAATAAGTATTCTGCCAATATTTCTTCCCTTTAATTGCTCTATCGGTGGGAGTTTTTGTTGGCTGTTCACATTAACCATGAATATCTTCCTATAAATATCTTAACTTTATTCTTACTGTATTATATATCATTAAAGCCTTTTAAGCAAACATATTATCATATGGACACATAGTTATTCATACCCCTAAAAGAGTTGTTTTTTGTGGAAAAACCCATTAAATGAATATGAAACAATTAGTTGGAAGGGAAAAATAATATTTTTATCTCATCACCCAGGATTTAGCTTTATATTCGAAAGCCGCTCCACCCAATGAAGCAGGATTACCTTTTATTTTATATTGCAAATCAAGAGTCTTCTTCAAATATATTTTCTTTTGCTCCCCATTCTGATTTCGAGTTGAAACAACAGGTAATTCGAGTTCGACTGTCTCATTACTTAAACCTGTTATGTATAAATCGATACTTTTCGCATTAGAATCAAAATCAGGCCAAATTACCACTATATCTTTTGTGTTATCTTCGCCCTGCAATACTTTGCTGTCAGTACTACCTAAAAGTTCAAGGAAAGGATACCTTTTTTTATGCCTTTCCTTAATTTTATCAAAAACTATTGAACCAACGCCCTTACCAGCCGGAAGAATTTGAAATGTATCGGTTACTAATTCACATTTTGGATAAAATCCCACGTCCTGACCTGAATTATTGGTTATCGTAAGGATGATGTACCAGAAACGAACCGGTTTTTTGTCAACAGTATTTTCGAGTACTATCTGTTCCGGATTAGTATATGTCGTATTCAAGGTCCATTGACTTGGACTCTGCACAAGTGCTGGTTTTGGTGCTGCTAATGAAACACAGGCAAATGCTGATAATATTATTGTTCCATAAAACGAACTTTTCATCCAATGGCCCTCATCACAGATAAATAATGCTTATTTGTTATGAAAAATCATAATTCTATATTACGTATATTCTACTATAATTGCACTAAAAAGCCAAGAATATTTTCTTTACGAGGCATGTCTTGGATAAATATGTCTCAAAATAAAGCTTTTTAGTTCTACCGCAAGACAATTATTTACCCATATTAGCACAATCAAATATTTATCTGCTATGAGTAAATCTTCCCGGATTACTTTTTGTGGAAATTCCATTGATCCGAATTTTATTGTCAATTTTTTTATCAGGCAGATATTCCGGAGGTATTTTGTATCCAAGCAGAACAAGAGAATTTCTGCTTATTTCCCCTGTTAGATTATTCCGCTGTCTCAGCCCTTCCTTAAAAACATCCAGAGCCTTTTTTTTCATTCTTCCCTGCATTTTTCTTAAGCCGTATGCGGAAGCGTTTTTGGCAGTCTCAGAAAAATCTCCAAGGAATATACTCTTCAATATTTCCAGACCGTCTTCCTGCTTCCATGACAAATTAAAAGCGGCACGCCTTCTTACAGATGCATTTGTAGAAAATAACTGCACTTTAAGCTTCTCAAGCAGCTGTTTTGCCAATTCTTCTTTTTGTTCTTCTATTAGTTGTTTTGACTCTGACTCCATAGTTCACCCTTGATATATCGGCAAAAAAGGCTTTTTTTCTCCAATCTATTTGTTTTTAGACCATTTACCAATCTCTTATTTTCATGAAAATTGAGCCGAAAGACCCTCCAAGGTTGACAAATTATCATAAAACCTTATAATATAATATAATTAGAGATCATATTTGCAAATCTGATGGTATGCGAATTGCTCAACCAAGCCCTGATTGTTTTTACTTGTACAAAAGTGACAACAATGGGATATTTATCGTTGGAGATGGTGTTAGTTATGAGTAACGAGCCAAATGAAGCTCATGATACAATTATTGCAAATGAGCCAAAAATAAACAAATATTTTAGAGCAGCTATAAAAAATCGCGCGAGTGATTTGCATCTTAAAGTCGGCCAGGTCCCAAAGCTGCGCATGTTCGGAGAACTTAAAAATACCAAAGGAGAAATAATTACTTCCAAAAAAATGGAAGAGTTGGTATTTGAGATACTTACACCTCAGCAAAAAGAAACTTTCCTTGATTTAGGAACTTTGGATTTTGCCCATGAAGTTGATAGTGAACACCGTTTTAGAACCAACCTTTTCCGCCAGCGGGGAATGATAAGTCTCGTAGCCAGAAGAGTAGAGTCAAATATCCCTTCATTTGAAAAACTTCATCTTCCTGATGTTTTAAAGACAATTTGTCAAAGCAGGAACGGGCTGATTCTTGTTGTAGGTCCCACAGGTTGCGGCAAAACGACAACTATCGCATCCATGATTAATTATATAAATTTAACCCGTCATTGCCATATAGTTACTATCGAGGACCCAATCGAGTATTTATTCAAAGACGAAAAAGCTGTCGTCTCACAAAGAGAAATCGGATTGGACACGAGTAACTATGAAGAAGCGCTAACATATCTGATGCGTCAGGACCCTGACGTTGTCTTTGTTGGTGAAGCACGAGACTTTAATACGATAACCGCGGGAATGCGAGCCGCAGAAACCGGTCACCTTGTTTTCGCGACATTGCACTCCTCAAACGCTTCTCAGGCTGTTCACAGACTTTTGGATTTGTTTCCACAAAACGAAAGGGATCTTGTAAGGCAAACATTAAGCCTGGCAATTCGCGCAATAGTAAGTCAGGCGCTTATTCCATGTCTTGCTGAAGGCACAGATAGAGTACCTGCAATGGAAATTCTTTTAGTTAACGCTGCCGCGAGAAAACTAATAACTGAAGGCAGAGAGGCTGATTTGCCAAGCGTAATTCGTTCCTCTCAACATGAAGGCATGCAGGATCTTACGTATGAATTGGTCAGGTTAGTAAAAGAAGGTCTTATCGACCCAAAAGATGCTTATAAATTCGCACCAAATAAAGATGAATTAAAGATGGTAATGAAGGGCATTACAACAACAGATGGTATTTTATAATTTTTCGGAGCATTATGGACTTATTTGCAGCTTCTATAGCATTCGGTGGTTATATCTCAATAATCAAATATATTGTATTCGTAGCGGCGTTTATCGCATGGATTCCGCTCGCAACATGGATTCATAATGACTCAAAACCTTTGGAAATAAATACCCTGGTTTGGTCAGCTGCAATTCTCTGTGCAGGAGCAATCGGTATCTTTGCATGGCTTTTGATACCTATTTTCATAGTCGGTTTGCTTGTTTATGCCGTAATGATTGGTGCTGTATCATTAATTTATATAAAGCAGCGTAATGCAATGGTTTTAGATGCAGATAAAGTATTAACTATAGATCACATTAAAAGCATTTTTGTAAGCCAGGAAAAGAAACTCGAAAGTCTAAAAGGATTTACCTTTATTACAGCAAACAAAAACGATGTTCCAATCCCAGAACCGAGAACAACAGATTTTTTTGGTTACAAAACAGTTTATGAAATTATCAAAGACGCATCATGGAGAAGAGCAAGTACAGTAGCGCTTACTCCGACACCACAGGAATATCAGATCGCTTACAATATCGATGGTTCAGTTAGCAAACAACCAGGCATACCGAAAGACCAGGCGGATTATTTCCTGAAATTTATTAAACAATTAGCTAATCTGGATATTAACGAAAAAAGAAAACCTCAGAAAGGTGTATTTAAAGTCCATAGGAACGACGTGAAAAAAGACGCCGTCTGGGAAGTCACTACCGCAGGTTCAACCGCGGGAGAACAAGTCAGGCTTAAAAAAATCACACAGGAAGACCCTATAAAAGTCGACAGGCTTGGACTTATGCCGGAACAAGTCGAATTGCTAAACAGCTTCAAAGGAAGAAAGCAGGGATTGTTCATAATCAGCGGACCAGAAAAGAGCGGCTTATCAACTACTTTATATGCTATGCTAAGAAATCATGATGCCTTCATGAATAGCATAAATACTCTCGAAAAGCAAATTTCAGAACCTTTGCAGAATATCACACAAAATACATTTACTTTGACTGATACAGGCACAACAACATACGCCAAAAAACTTTTATCCATTGTAAGAATGGGTTCTGATGTTCTTGGTGTATCAGACTGCGAAGACGCCGAAACCGCACAAGTCGCCTGTAAAGCGGCAACAGATGGTTCGATTGTTTATCTCGTAATGAAAGCTGACAGCGTAGTACAGGCTTTGAATAAAATGATGAAATATGTCGGCGACAGTGCTATTTTGGCAAATAGTCTAATGTGCATAAGTAATCAGAGATTGATAAGAAAACTTTGCGATATATGTAAAGAAGCATACGCACCAGACAAAGAATTGTTACGGAAGTTCAATATTTCCGCCGAAAAAACCAAAGCTCTGTATCGCGCAGGCAAAACAGTCTATGACAAACGCGGCAAACCCTCAACATGTGAGCATTGCCAGGGAACAGGTTATTATGACAGGACAGCAGTTTTTGAAATGATTGGAATTAACAGCGAATTAGCAAAGGTCATACAAACACAACCTGTTCCGGAAATCGCAAAACAATTCAGAAGAGCAAAAATGCTTTACATGCAGGAACAAATGTTAAGAAGAGTAGTCAGTGGAACAACAACAATAAATGAAATGATAAGAGTACTTCAACCGAAAAACAATCCGACAAAATAAGATTGCTTGAAGTAATTGTACTATCGAATAAAGATTAATTCATAAACCGGAGTTTTTTATGGCAAGTATCGCTATATTGATAATAATGTTAGGATGTGCGGCATTACTATTTCTCAAAGGAACACTAATCAGGGCGTTAGCGTCTATCTTCGTTGCAATTTGTGCACTAATTGCGGCGTTTGGCTTTTTTGAATTTGTTTCGAATCTCATTATCAGCCGGGCTGAAAAAGGATTTTTTCTTTCATTAGTAAACTTTGCACAACCAATCAGTTTTACCCTGATTTTTGTAATTGTTTTCGCCGCTCTTGAAGCACTTGCTATACATTTAACTCGCGAAGAAGTTGATTTTGGATTATGGCCGGAACGAGTCGGACGAGCGGCTTGCGGCCTTATTCTGGGTTTAATCGTATCCGGTGTTATTATTACAATTCTTGCGATGGTCCCTTCCCTGCCAATGAATTTACCTTACGAGCGTTTCAATGCGGCAAGCCCGAAACATAATGAGCCCAAAAAAATTCTTTTTAATGCTGATGGTTTTGTTACTAATTTATTCAGTACAATTAGTAATGGTTCTCTGAGCGGAAAAAGAAGTTTTTCAGTTCTTCATGCAAACTATCTCGATCAGGTATTTATGAATCGTTTACCGGCGAATGTCTCTATAGTAACCAGCTCTACGCCCGCCATTGCAGTACCTAATGATAAAGCAGTATGGCCCGCTTCGGAAGCAATTAAAACACAAATTAATGAATTACTCACAAGCGGCGAACTTAATTCTTCGCCGGGTAAACCATCTGACGGCTATAATCCAATGATAGTAAGAAGCGGAATTAAAAGAAGCGCCGTAAAAACTGAAAGCAAAGTCACTGCTGGAAAATTTACCGCTTCTCAACTCAGAATTGTTTGCAAAAAAAGCACTGAATTGCAGAATCCTCTCAGCGGCTCTTCTATAAATGTATTTCCAATCGGCTATCTTCGTCCCGCAAATCAAATGCAGGTTATGAAGGAAATCTCTTTAGACAATAATAGTTTTAACAATATCTCAACAAAAGAAATCGATTTTGTCTTCTGCGTCCCAAGCGGATATACACCTGTTCTTGCCGAATTCAAGTTAAACAATGTAGTACAAATCGCACAAAGCACAATCCTTAAAGACGCAACGGAAGCACCTTCGCCCGCGACATTCTTCCAAAGAACAGAAGGTGACAATCAGGGAGGTGCTCCAGGCTTCCCGGGTCAGGGAGCAGGAGGTTTTCCAGGGGGATTCCCAGGCCAGAATGCACCAGGAGGCAATGGTATGGGGGATCAGCAGAATAATACACCTGAAAGTACGGCAGAGAAACTCACTGAAGGCATTACTGGAATTGGAACAAGCAGTGAGTTAGAAAATTAACTGCTTATTCCCAACTCCAATAAATAATTAATGATTTGAATTATAATCTGAAAAAAGATTATGATATGTTATATTACAAAAAAATAGAGATTCTGTTTTAACAGCAAACAGCAACTTCTTCCAAATCAAGTTCCATCAGATGCTCGAGGTATTCGTTAAGATCTTCTTCTGAAAAAGTTGCAAGAAATTCCGGCTTGGCTGTTTTATTGATTTTACAAATGTAATCTATCAACTCTCTTTTTTCCATATCAAAATATCCTTATAAATAACTGGAGAACCGAGTAAACTTCGTTTCTTAATAACAATTCTCAAATTATCGACACCGCAAACCCATTTTCTTTAGCATCTTAAAATACGACCCAATACTCGTCCTATAACTAACAACACCATATAGAAGGTATTTTTTAAGAGAACTACTATATATAGTGACACCCCCACAAAACATGAATTTACATCCAAATCAAGTCCAATAAAATCGAACCAACAGACCTATAACCACAATTTAAAAAATATGGAAAATTTCTTTTTTTATTAATATTTTAAATAAATGCAAGGAGAGACCTCCTTGTAATTCAAAATTTTTTACTCATCACCAAAAGGCATGAACATCTCCATAAGAAAAGCTTATAATATATATAATTAACAGAATACACAGCTTAGCTTGACAAAAATGGAATTTTTTGAGATAAATAGAACTTCTTATTACATTTTTGTTCGGAATAAAAATATGGCACATAAAATTGTATCGAAAAAACAGTTATCGAATGACGTTTTCACCGCCGAGGTTGAAGCGCCTCTTATCGCAGCAGCGAGGCAGCCCGGCCAATTCGTTATTATTGGTATTAATAATGAGTATTCAGAAAGAATTCCGCTCACAATAGCCGGAGCTGACCCGAAAAAAGGAACTATCCAGCTTATCTGGCAAAGAGTAGGAAAAACAACCGCAGAGCTTTCCGAACTGAACGTTGGAGATACAATCGCCAATGTTGCAGGACCTCTGGGAAAAGCAACACATCTGAAAAAGTTCGGTACTGTAGTTTGTATTGGCGGCGGTATTGGAAACGCCCCGCTTCTGCCTATCGCGTCAGCACTAAAAGAACATGGGAATAAAATAATCAGCATACTCGGCGCAAGGAACAAGGAGTTACTTATTCTCGTGGATGAATTCGCGAAAATAAGTGATGAATTAATTGTCACTACCGACGATGGTTCGTATGGTCGCAAAGCCTTAGTCACGGAACCTCTCAAGGAAATATGTATGCGTGACCCGAAACCCGACCAGGCTTATGCAATCGGGCCGGCGATTATGATGAAATTCTGCTGCGGGGTGACAAAACAATTCAATGTCCCGACTGAAGTGTCACTCAATACTATTATGATTGACGGTACAGGTATGTGTGGCGGATGCAGAATCGAATTTGACGGCAAGCCTAAATTTGTCTGCGTGGATGGTCCTGAATTCGATGGCCATAAAGTTAATTTCGATTTAATGATGAAAAGACTCAGTGCATACAAAAATCTGGAACAAAGAGAGCACGAAAAGCATAAATGCAAAATCGGCCTGGATAGAAAATAAAAACACCATTGAGCGTGGTTTATATATAGGATAATTTCCAAATGACTGAAAAAGAAAGACAAGAACTTTTGCAAAACCTTTTAGCAAAACAAAAAGCAGGTACACTTACAGCAGCTCAAAGATATGAAATTCCATTGCAGGAAATGCCCGAGCAGAATCCTGAGATAAGAAGAACAAACGTAAATGAAGTCGCTACAGGTTACACTGAAACAAACGCTCGAATCGAAGCTTTACGATGTCTTCGCTGCAAAAACGCACCATGCGTACAGGGCTGCCCGGTTAAAATCAGGATAAAAGATTTTGTCGAAGCAATCGCAGAAGGCCAATACAGTAAGGCTCTTTCTATAATAAAGGAAAACTCACTTCTCCCGGCGGTTTGCGGCAGAGTTTGTCCCCAGGAAAATCAGTGCCAGCTTACCTGCACAGTCGGAAAGAAATTCAAAGACCCGACAAAAGCGGTTTCAATAGGCCGTCTCGAACGTTTCGTCGCGGACCTTGACTTTGTGGCACGGGCTTCCAGCCCGAGCGGTCATGGGCTGGAAGCCCATGACACATCGACTCCCGCAGTCGCTGCGGAAACCGGAAAGAAAGTCGCTATAATCGGCTCTGGGCCCGGTGGTATCGTCGCGGCGGCCGATACGAGAAGAGCGGGACATGATGTCACCTTGTTCGAAGCTTTCCACAAACCCGGCGGTGTTATGGTTTATGGAATTCCGGAATTCAGACTTCCAAAAGTCATCGTGCAAAAAGAAATTGATACACTTATTAAAATGGGTGTAAAAATAAATTACAACTTCATCGTAGGCAAAACCAGAACAATTCAGCAATTAATGAAAGAAGACGGATTCGACGCGGTCTATATCGGTGTAGGCGCGGGACTTCCGAATTTCATGGGAATCGAAGGCGAATCTCTTGTAGGCGTATTCAGTGCGAATGAATACCTCACCCGTGCCAATCTTATGAAAGCATATAGCTTTGGTTCAGGTTCTGATACACCAATCATTCAATCCAAGAAAGTCGCGGTCATTGGCGGCGGAAATGTTGCTATGGACGCGGCCAGAACCGCACTTCGTCTCGGTGCCGAAAAAGTCTATCTGATATATAGAAGAACTGAAAAGGAAATGCCCGCTCGAATCGAAGAAGTACATCACGCGAAACAGGAAGGCATAGAATTCCATATGTTACAAAGTCCAATACGAATACTTGGAGATGAAAACAGCAAAGTAACCAGTATCGAATGCCTCAAATACGAACTTGGCGAGCCGGACGATTCGGGAAGAAGAAGACCGGTTGCGATAAAAGGTTCGGAATTCATTATCGAACTTGATACGGTTATTATCGCTATCGGGAACACACCAAACCCGCTTATTTCACAAACTATGCCTGAGCTTGAAATGACTCGTTGGGGAACAATAGTTATCGATGAAAAAACTATGGCGACTTCCGTGCCTGGCGTTTTTGCCGGCGGTGATATTGTTTCCGGCGCAGCGACTGTAATTCTCGCTATGGGTCAGGGAAGAGTAGCGGCGGCGTCAATTAACGAATACCTTGCAAAAAAGTAATTTCTTTTATTTTTGCTTTTGAAACTTAACCATTTCTAAAGCATAATATAAAGTATCCAGAGATATAAAGAGTCATATTGCAACTATTGCCAATACACAATCCTTGTGTTAATATAACTTATCGTTTATTAAAGCTAAAATTGTTTGTTATTTAAATAAACCTGGAATACAAAAATATTATGCGTATCGGTCTTGGGCAATTTAATTCGATTGTCGGAAATCTTTCGGGCAATGTTGAAAAGATGAAAGAGTTTTACAATCGAGCTATTCAGGAAAAAGTAGATTTGCTGATTTTCCCCGAATTGGCAATTTGCGGCTATCCGCCTGAAGATTTAGTCTTAAAGAAGCATTTTCTCGAAGAATGTACAAGCAGTATAGAAAAAGCCGCTGCAGTTTGCCCGGACATGACAATCATTGCCGGTGTTGTCGAAACCGAAGGCGATAAAAGCTACAACTCCGCGGCGGTAATGCAAGACGGCAAGGTAAAAAATATATACCGAAAAGTGCAATTACCTAATTACGGCGTATTCGATGAGCGAAGGTATTTCCAGCATGGCACCGAGCCGCTGGTAATTGAAATCAAAGGCAAAAGACTGGCAATAACAATATGCGAGGATATATGGAAATTGAAATGGCTCGCTGATTTTCTGAAAAATTCCATGCCTATAGATATGCTTGTCAACATATCCGCATCACCATTTCATTACGGCAAAATCAAAATAAAAGAACAGATTCTGAGTGACTGCGCGATTAATCTAAATTGCGCGGTTGCGTATTGCAATTTAGTCGGATGCCAGGACGAAATCCTTTTCGACGGCAGGAGCATTTTGGCAGATTCGTCGGGGAAAATAGTTACAAAAGCAAAAGCATTCGAAGAAGATTTATTAATTGCTGATATTGTCCCTGGCACAAAAAAGAAAATGCAAATAAAACCTCTTGGCCCGGAAGCTTCTCAGCCGGAAAATGTAATCGACGAAATTTATCAGGCGCTGGTTTTGGGAACAAGAGATTACACTCATAAGAACGGATTCAAAAAAGTCCTGCTTGGTCTTAGCGGTGGAATTGATTCTTCTATCGTAGCGGCTATCGCGGTGGCGGCTCTTGGTAAAGAGAATGTAATCGGAATAACTATGCCGACAAAATTCAACAGTGCCGAAACAATTTCAGACGCGGGAAAACTCGCAAAGAATTTTGGTATGGAATTTTTGACAATCCCAATCCATTCCATTTTGCAGGAATTCGACGATTCATTAAAAAGCGTTCAGGGCTGGGAAAGCAAAGGTATCGCTTATGAAAATCTACAGGCCAGAATTCGCGGCACAATCCTGATGTCACTGAGTAATAAAACAGGTTCACTCGTATTAACTACAGGCAACAAAAGTGAAACCGCGGTCGGTTATTCAACATTATATGGTGACACGGCAGGCGGATTCGCGGTTATAAAAGATGTCCCAAAGACTATCGTTTACAAGCTGGCGGAGCATATAAATAAAATTTCAGGAAGCGATGTTATTCCTGTCGATGTTATAACACGCCCGCCAAGTGCAGAACTTAAATTGAACCAGAAGGATACCGATTCATTGCCTGATTATGATTTGCTCGATGAAATCCTGAAAGGCTATGTCGAAGAAGATAAATCAGCAAAAGAGCTTATAAAATCCGGTTTGCCCAGGGACATCGTAATTCGTGTAATTCGAATGGTCGATAGAAACGAATATAAACGAAGACAATCACCGCCTGGTGTGAAAATTACTACAAAGGCATTTGGGAAAGACAGAAGACTACCGATTACCAATCATTACAAATCCGGAAGTGACATGACTGATTTGTGAAGAATATTATGAGGATTATTTTCCATGAATCGCATCTGCTAATGCAGTAGCAAAATTTCTCGCAACCTGCGGACCCGCACAAGTAATTATCCGCAGATTCTCCTCGATAGGAGCAGTCGAATAAACAGCCCCCGTCTGTGCAACACTCGTACTTAATTCTACAGGACAGGCAACTTTAACTCCCCTAAGAATCCCTGCATTGCCAAGAACTAATACCCCTGAAGAAGTTGCTCCAATTATCTTTCTTTTCTGTGAAGCATCACGAAGAAGATTGAGCACAACCAAATCGTTGTTGAACATAGCGGCACCCAATCCGCCTATTACAATTATCGAATCGAAATTATCTGCCCTGATCTCATTTGCAGGCTTAGGGACATCGAACAAAGTCGAGTTTACGCCTCTTATTGGACCAATGCGATTACTTACCACAGTGACAAGAATTTTAGCTGATTCAAGCATATTCTTTGTCTGCCAGAATTCCTCATCCTGAAAATTTTCACTCGGTACGATTATAGCAGCTCTTTTTGCTGTTGCGGCATTGGAATTTCCCGTGCCCTGCTCACTTGTGTAACCCACACAAACCATATACAAAATATCATAACCTTTTGGAAGATTACATATTTTTGAAACATTGTTTTCCTCAAAAATACTTATTGAAATCGAACCGAGTCCATCAATGCACGCAGCTTGTAACTGTATATTCTGTGCGATATGACCGGCCTCGAGAAGCATTGCGCTTCTGGTATCCGTTGTCGCGGTTGTACCTCTTCGTACAGCAGTATTTCTTGTAACATTGGAAGTAATTATTATAACACAACCCGCGTTAGATACCGCTGGAGGCATTCCAGTTGCATTCGCAAGAGTTTGTCGAACGTCACCTTCTGTTATTTCTTCAAGGCTGTGATTAATCGGCTGGTAATAAAATACGCCATCGTTGGCAACTATAAATAATTGCGTCGGAAAAGGTGATTCCAAAGGAGTAGGAGTACTTGGAGCAGTTCCAGGAATTACCCGGTTACCCAAACCGGCCCAAGCTAATTGACCGATTGTATTTTTGTCTATAGGTTGTCCTGTAAACCTATCGGCTGGACGCAAACTCGCAAGTGCTTCCTGGAAAGTCTTTCCACCGGTAGTAGAAGGTTTTGTCAACTGTACAATTTTCTGCACGGTAGAACGTGGTCGTCTTTGACCAAAACTAACGGCTGTAAAACACGCGATTAAAACCAAAAACAATATTTTACGTTTCATATTCTTTATCCTCCAAAACTGATTTCGTTCCGGCTAAATTTAATAAATATATTATACACGAAATTTCAGATTTGTCATGTTTTTTATCTCTATTCCACCATAAAGTTCTTCAATATAATAAGTTATATCGTCCAAATGAGAATTATTCTTCGTATTTTTTACGTCTTATAAAAAATACTGTTGATTATTATGGTCAGAAGAAATAAATAAGGAACAAACTCTCGATAGGCAAATTGACTGATTCTATAGAATTGAGTCAAAAAAAATATGAAACCAGAACCAGAATCTGAATGCAGTTTCTTTTACATAGAAAAACCTGAAGTGATTTTTAAATAAGTGAAAATACTTATAACCAGAAAACCGATCCAGAGATATACTCCCGCGAGAATTGAAAAGAAAATTGCCGCTTCGTCAAATATTTTGATAACCTTTCGCATTTTTTCCTCCTAAAAAGCGAAATTATGTCAATATAGAACCTTCTCTATTTAAAATATAACCCACTTTTCAAAAAATGCAAAAAAAACGCCAAAAAAGCTTTTTATCAAAAAAACAGGTTTTTTATTATCATTGACTACTTTACCTCGACCTTTTATATTATTTACGTTTGATTAATAAGCTTTCGAAGCTTAAAGAAGTATCATATCCAGATACGTACTATTTTTACTGAAATAATTCATTAGGAGAAATAAAATGTCTAAAGCAGATATCGGCCTTGTAGGTTTGGCTGTTATGGGTGAAAATCTGATTCTTAATATGGAAAGCAAAGGTTTTACAGTCGCATGTTTTAATCGTACCGTTTCAAAAGTGGACAATTTTATGAATACCAGAGCAAAAGGCAAAAAAATCATCGGATGCCATTCAATCGAAGAACTTGTCGCGAATCTCAAAAGACCTCGCAAAATTATGCTTATGGTCAAAGCCGGAGCCGCGGTTGATGATTTTATCGAATTGATATTACCTCATCTCGAAGACGGCGATATAATCATAGACGGCGGAAACTCTCATTTCCCGGATACAATTCGCCGCACTAAATATGTCGAGAGCAAAGGCAAACTTTATATCGGCACAGGTGTTTCCGGCGGTGAAGAAGGCGCCCTGCTCGGACCATCGATTATGCCCGGAGGTTCACCTGCGGCATGGGAACATGTAAAACCAATATTCCAGTCAATTTGTGCAAAAACAGACAACGGCGAACCGTGCTGCGAATGGGTCGGCGAAAATGGTGCGGGACATTTCGTAAAAATGGTTCATAACGGAATCGAATACGGTGACATGCAGATGATTTGCGAAACATACCAGATGATGAAAGACGGCCTTGGTATGACAAACAGCGAAATGCACGATTGTTTCGCGAAATGGAATGAAGGAGAACTTAACTCATATCTTATCGAGATAACTCGTGACATTCTCGGTTATAAAGATGAAGATGGAAACGAAGTTGTTGACCTTATACTCGATGCCGCAGGCCAAAAAGGAACTGGAAAATGGACCGCTATCACGGCGCTGGACCAGGGACAGCCTTTAACTCTTATCGGCGAAGCTGTTTTCGCTCGCTGTTTATCCGCACTAAAAGACGAACGAGTAAAAGCGGCAAAAGTTCTAAAAGGACCTAAAGCAAAATTCAAAGGCGACAAAGCAAAATTCCTGAATGATTTACAGCAGGCACTTTACGCGTCAAAAATCATAAGCTACGCACAGGGTTATCAGCTTATGAGAGCAGCGGCGGCTGAATACAAATGGAACCTCAATTACGGCGGAATCGCTCTTATGTGGCGAGGCGGCTGTATTATTCGCTCTGTCTTTTTAGGAAAAATCAAAGACGCTTACAAGAAAAAACCGAAACTGGAAAATCTTCTCCTCGATCCATTCTTCAAATCGGCAATCAGGAAAGCTCAGGCTTCATGGCGACGTGTTGTTATGAACGCGGTCAAATTCGGAATACCAATGCCCACGATTACTTCGGCTCTTGAGTTCTACGATGGTTATCGTTCCGAGCGTTTACCTGCAAACATGCTCCAGGCACAGCGCGATTATTTCGGTGCACATACCTACGAGCGGGTTGACAAGCCAAGAGGTGAATTTTTCCATACAAACTGGACAGGTCACGGCGGCCAAACTTCCGCTTCGACTTATATAGTATAAAATTAGTCTTATCATGGGCAGGATGCCCATGCCTCAAATTAGTATTCAGGATATGGCATCAGTGATTGAAACCATGCTGGTTTTTCCGGTTTATCCGGAGAAACCAGCATTTCACGCCATGCTTCATCAGTAAGCCTGTTCTCCATAGGCTGCTTAAACTCATAATAAGACAATACAGGTCCAGCCGCCAAATAAACCGAACCGTCCGGAGTATTAAAAGCCGTAATAATTAAATCAATATAACCAACACCTTCTTCTAACACTTTGCCTTCATTAATACCCGTATGAACATCAGCCACGAGAGTAGTTTTTATTCCCTGTTCATCTACACCAAGTATCGCTCCTTCAAGAGTGTTTGCAAATTCAGCAATAAAAATATTATCCTCATCAGAAAGCGGCTGGTTTGTCAGTTCCTTATTGGTTATCTCAAGCAGACGAACAAGAATGTTTTCGAACTGTACGAGTCTTGTTAATGCTTCGGTTGATAAAGCATTCATGCTGTTTAAACCCTGTTTTGTCATTCTTGTCAGAGCTAATAATCTCCCAAAAAATTCCGGTACCGGTTCAACATAACCCGGAGGTAGTGGGGTAACACTTGTAACTCCCACAGTATAACTTTGTTTAGCATAAAGAATCGTATCATGCCGCAACTCGACCCATGATGCCAGCGCAGAGTTTAACTCTTTCTTCTGCCAGACTTGTGTTCGCATGAAATTCGGATATCCTTCGCCAAATTCAGTTGTTAATGATTTTAGAGTATAAAGCCAGCTCCAGTAAAGATTTCGATTCCAGTCGTTTACATCCATCGAATCAAATTCAACTTGTAATTTATCGAATTGTACCTGGTAATCGTTGTAATCGGTTTCGCCCTGATTAATTAATATGTCCGCGGCTTGTGATGAGCCTAAAAGAGCCATAACATCCAATCCGCATGGATACTCTCTAAAACCCTGGTAATAAGTGAAAGGTATTGGATCCAAATCACCCGTATAAATTCCTACCTTGGGAAATACCAGATTCTGGAACATATA
>CAZMPL010000002.1:30501-33470 GCA_964567805.1 uncultured Pirellulales bacterium
GTCAAATCATCAGCAAGCCCGACATAAAAAGCTGTTACTGAATATAAACGTTCCCAAATCTCTCGGCCAGTTCTCTGTCCAACCTGAACAGTATCAATGGATCTCGCCAATAGAACAGCCTGCATAGTTTGAATTTTTGCGTCATATACACTTATCAATGATTCGTTATTACTATTCTGACCACAATTATCAGAGCCTTTTAGCAGGAAAGATATTCTTCCATACCACATCAATGTTTTGAAATAGCGTTTCAATTGCTCGCTGCGGGTGTAATGACCTCTCGGAACATATTGCGAGTAATCTTCATTATATATGAAAATATCACTCGCATTAAATCCCTCATGAGCATCTATTTTCGATAACTCATTCGTTACAATATCATCGACAAGTTCTGAAACCTGAAAATTCGGATCAATTAGTTTTTTTGCTACAGAAAGATATGCGATATTTCGCCTGGAAGCTTCTTTCAAATCGCTGGAATATATTTCATAACTTGTAAGAGCATCTACTAATAAAGCACTTGTCAAATCATTGATATCAGGGAAGAATTCGCGTTCTTCGATATCTTTCAACGTTTCATCGAATTGAATATGATAAAGATGTAAAAGCGTATCTGCGGTAAGAAATAAAGGAATATTCTTGTTCTTCAAGTATTTGTACGGCTCTACTATATCTTCGTAATATGTATCTTTGTCGGATTTATGCTCGAAAATCGCAAATCCGTTTTGCTTGATTAAAGAAGAAGTGTTTATCGGTGCAGAAAGAGCAGGTAATATTAATGGATTCTTTATACTACCTAAATCGAGAGGCAAATTATATCCCGGCGCATTCGGTTCAATATCGTTGATATACGGCGAATAATAATCATTTAATACCAGCTTGCTATCAGGATCAAATGTGGACAAAACAAGAGAAGTGATAATTTGTCCTGTGTTGATATTTCCCAGAGATGGAACGACAAAGAATGTAAAAATCGAAATAAATACGATTCCCTTTTTCATTTCTATATCCTCCAAAAATCTCTAATATTTCACGCTATATAATATAGGGTATGCATATAAGTTGAAAAAGTCAAAATAAATTTTATTAATATTTAGCTCTTAACTGGAGTGAAAAACTATTGACAACCACCCAAGGTAATTGATAAACTACTCCAACTTTAGAAGTTAAGCGCCCGTAGCTCAGCTGGATAGAGCAACGGATTTCTAATCCGTAGGTCAGAGGTCCGAATCCTCTCGGGCGTATTGCTTCAACTTCTTGTAAGTTGTTTATTTTACAAGACATTACGTTTTCAATATCTTCTTTTCTTAAAAATCCCAACATGTTGGAATTTGCTGGATTTTTCTGAATTTTTGGGGGATTTAGCGTTAAAAACTCATCGTGACATTCCGGTACATCCATCGTTCCTGTTTTAGCTTCCTTTTGTTTGAGCATCCTAATGGGTGGTAATTTCTCAACGGCTTTTGCTTTGTCTGATATACCGATATGAACATAATATTTCATCGTTAAGTTTATATCGCTGTGTCTCATCATCTTTTGTAACTTTTCTGTACCTACTCCTGCCAGTGCTGCCATTGTGCCAAACGTATGTCGTAAAGAATGAAAATCAATCTTGCCTTTATCATTCACAATTTCTATTTTAGCCAGTTCCAAATCAGGTAAAAGCTGCTCACTACCAGAATCTTTGTGCATACCTGAAAACGCTTTTGTTTGTGGCATAGCAAGCTGGCTATCAAAATACTGTTTTAGGTCTTTAGCAAGCTCTGGATTAAATGGGCATTCATCAGGCTTTTGGTTTTTTGTGTTCGATGAAGAAACGCTGACATAATTTATTTCACCAAATATAAAATCTCTACGTTTTAGTGTATAAATTTCTTTGAATCGCAGACCTGTGTTAAGTGCAAGTCGATAAACAAGACTTCGTTCATATCCAGTTAAACCGCACCGCTTTTCAGCGTTAATAGTCATAGTAATAAGCCTATTGACTTCATCTTCTGTCAATGCTCGGCATGGGAATTCCTTGTCTTTATGCTCTGAAAGAGGTTTAATGTTTTTAAGCGGATTTACTGATATAAAATCTTGCCTGTACATCCATGAAATAAAACTCTTAAAAGCAACTAACTGTGAATTAGTCGTCCCTGAAAAAGTCAGTTTTGTTATAAATTCAGTCGGTTCAAGACTGACATATCAAGATATTTTGTAATATTATACAACTGGTTTTGCAAAAAGCGGATGAATTCCATAAGCGCATACAAAAATGCGGCTATTAACTTCCGCATATTGTACCCGGCAGCCGCCAGGACAGCGTTCAATCTGTCGCCTTCATCACCTTTCAAATAATTCCTGCCCATCCTGTTGTCACTTTTAACATGGCCTATAGTCGGCTCTATCGCACTGCGACGCCTGAGCTTATTCCTGATTGCTCTGGTTAGCAGCTTAAGTTTGCCATCCTGTTTATAAATTACAGCTTCTCCAGCATAATCATGGCCGCGGTAACCGTTGTCTAAATAAACCTCACGAACCGCAACATTCGTATTGGATTCAGAACGTTCAATTGTCCCCGATAAAGTATGGCCATCAAATGGATTGCCGACTCATCTGATTCATCATAGGTATGCTTGAGATAATGAAGACCAACCATTAAGCGGGTAGCATTTGCCCGGCCGTCCCATATCAGCACTGTAGCAACAGGACAGTTCTTTTTCTATAGCTTCCCAGTTAATGCTCGATGCAAGCTTGTATAATGGATGCTTATCATTGAGGATAGGTTCAAGAAGAGGCTCAAACAATTTGTTTTGATTATCTGTTTTTTCAGGTGTCATTTGCTCAGTCCTTTTTGCAAGATTTTGAATGATTATCGTATATTTCCTGTAATATTATACCCTGTTTTAGACACAGAAAAAACTGCAAAATGTCACAATAACATGCTTTTCTGTAAATTCTATACTTTTTCAGGGACGACTAATTAT
>CAZMPL010000003.1:0-6557 GCA_964567805.1 uncultured Pirellulales bacterium
CAATCTAAAGGTTGTTTAGCCGGTCTTGGAGTGTTATTTGTTGCCCATCAGGGAGATATTTTCCCTTGCGGCTATCTTCCAATCAAATGCGGAAATGTTCTTGATGATAAACTCTCAAATGTATGGTACAACAATCGTGATCTTGCCAGAATGCGTAATGAGAATGAGCTTGAAGGCAAATGCGGCGTATGTGGATATAGAACGATATGCGGCGGCTGTCGGGGCAGGGCTTATTCCGCAACGGGAAATTATATGGCCGAAGAACCTTTTTGTGCATATGTCCCAAACGAATTGTTGCATAAAGGAAATATTTAGGTTAACGAATGATAAATATCAGCAAATTATACTGCGACGAAGTTACACCGGGTGACTGGTTACGTTACGGAAGAAAAAATTCAGGTGAACGTGAGGGCGAAATCGTACCTGAAAAAGCATCCGAAAGACGACCGATTGTAGTATGGAATATCAGCAGAGCATGCAATCTTAAATGCGTTCATTGTTACAATGACAGCGGCTCAAATAAAGCTTCTGATGAACTATCGACAAATGAAGCGAAAGTTGTTTTGGATGATTTAGCTCAGTTCGGTGTGCCATCCGTTTTGTTTTCAGGCGGTGAACCATTAATGCGGCCGGATTTGTTCGAATTAATCGCGTATGCCGTTGAAAAAGGATTGCGAGCCGTCATTTCAACGAATGGCACTCTTATAACAACTGAGCTTGCAAAGAAAATAAAGCAGAATAACGTATCTTATGTAGGTATCAGTCTTGATGGCATAGGAAAAATCAACGACCAGTTTCGAGGTGTAGAAGGTGCCTTCGATAGAGCCGTAGCAGGTATCAGAAATTGTCAGGAAGCAGGAGTGCGAATCGGACTAAGATTGACTCTTACAAAAAGAAATGTTCAGGATTTAGAGAGATTATTCGATTTTTTTGAAAAAGAAAATATCGAACGTGCCTGTTTTTATCATCTTGTTCCAAGCGGAAGAGGGGAAAATATCGCAGAAGATGACCTTACTCATAAGCAGACCAGAAATGCCTTAGATATTATTTTAGCTAAAACAAAACAGTATAAACAAGCCGGTCGCAAGACAGATATTTTGACAGTTGATAATCATGTTGATGGTGTTTATTTATATTTGAAATTAAAAGAAGAGGACCCTGCACGTGCTGAAAGTGTTCATAAATTATTATTATGGAACGGCGGCGGAATGTATAGCAGCGGCGTTGGAATTGGCTGTATTGATTTTCATGGTAAAGTTCATCCTGACCAGTTTTGGGGTCACTACGAACTTGGCGATGTAAGAAAACGCCCGTTCAGTAAGATATGGACGGATACAAGTGACACATTGCTTTGCGGCTTGAGAGAACGCCGGAAAAATGTCAAGGGCAGATGCAGACTGTGCCGGTTTTTCAATATTTGCGGCGGAAGCCTGAGAGTAAGAGCTGATTTGTATTATAATGATCCATGGGCTCCCGATCCTGCTTGTTATTTAACTGATAATGAAATAGGCCTGGACAATAACAAAAGAAAAGAGTTAGAGAAAAATCATGAGATTTTTCAAATGCCCGACTAATGTTTAATTTCTATGGAATTATTGTCACTCTGTAAAAGATGTAATTTAATTTATTATATTGAATTTTGGAAGAATTCTTACAATGGAACATTTAACCGCAGCAACTCGCGCTGGTGACCTGGCTATCGCTCAGACTAAAAGCATAATAGCCATGATAAAAAAAATCCGATCCGAAGTTCATATCGAGATAGAAGAAATAACTACTTCCGGTGATAGTGACAGACGAACTGCTTTGTGGAGTCTTAAGGATACGGGTTTTTTCACTTCTCAACTGGAAGATGCTCTTTTGGCAAAAAAGGCTGACTTTGCTGTTCATAGTTTCAAGGATTTACCCACGCATTCGCGTGATGGACTAAAAATAGCGGCTATATGCGACAGAAAGTATGTGGAAGATTGCCTCGTTTCTAATTTGAATGTCTCCTCTTTAGAACAGTTACCGGAAGGAGCCAGAATCGGGACATCGAGTCTGCGACGAGCAGCGCAGATAAAACATTTGCGAACTGACCTGAAGATAATTCCTATTCGCGGCAATGTAAAAACAAGAATAAAAAAACTCGAAGAAGGTGAGTATGATGCGATTGTTTTAGCTCGTGCCGGTCTGGAGAGACTTGGACTTGGTAAGAAAATTTCTTATATTTTCAATCCGACTGAATTTATTCCATCACCTGCGCAGGGAGCATTGGCAATACAAACAAGAGCAGATGATATAAAAACGAATGAAATTATCGCGTTAATTAACGATAAAAACGCAGAAATAGAAACATCAGCAGAACGAAAAATATTAAATGTTCTACAGTGCGGCTGCCATGCGCCGGTAGGTGCTTATGCAAAAATAAAAGCGGATAATATCAATATTAAGGCTTTTATCTCAAATCCAGACGGAACAAACTATATTTCCAGAACGAAAGAAGAGAAAGCCGCTGCGGCTGAAAACATAGCCGAAAATCTTGCTCATGAATTGCTCAGAGAAGGCGGTATGGAAATTTTGAAAAGAATGTAGTATCATAATACCATTATGAATAAAGGTTTTGTATATCTTGTTGGTGCCGGACCCGGCAGGGCGGATTTGATAACTGTTCGTGGCATGGAAGTTATCAAAAAAGCTGATTGTGTTATTTATGACAAGCTCGCGAATCCGATTTTACTGAAATACGCACGTCCCGATACCGAAATAATTCATGTTCCCAAGCGAATTGGAAAAGGTTCTACTACACAGGAGGAGATAAACAGGCTTCTTGTAGATAAAGTATCTGAAGGGCGAATTGTAGTTCGTCTTAAAGGTGGTGACCCTTGCATATTCGGGCGTATCGGTGAAGAACTCGAAGCACTTAATACAGCTGGAATAAGTTATGAAATTGTCCCGGGTGTCACCGCGGGAGTTGCGCTCTCTTCGTATTCAGGGATAATGCTCACCGACAGGCAATACAGTTCACAGGTGACATTTATAACCGGTCATGAAGCGGAAGGAAAGAAGGAAAGCAGTCTTGACTGGGAAGTTCTTGCAAAATTCAGTGGCTCGCTTGTTTTTTATATGGGAATGGGAAATCTCAGTAATATTACCGAAAAACTGATTGAGCATGGATTACCCCCGGATACACCAGCGGCTGTCGTATCCGAAATCACTTTCCCGACCCAGAGAATTGCCGAAGGTACTATCGCAAACATACAGGCAGAATGTGAGAATAAAAAAATTGAACCGCCGGCACTTATAATTATTGGACAGGCGGCGAAGGATTACGACGATTTTAACTGGTTTATGAAACAGCCTTTATTCGGAAAAAATATCGTGGTGACTCGCGATGGGCATGGTAATGAGGATTTCGCTGAAAAAATAATCGAACGAGGCGGTAATCCAATTTCATTTATCACTTTCCAGATAAAACCCTTGACGGAAACGAACCAATTTTTGCAGATTCTGACAAAGCTGTCTGATTATGACTGGATAATTTTTACAAGTCAGAACGGTGTGAAAGTATTTTTCAACGCGATGGGAAAATTGAATAAGGATGCGAGAGTATTTTCTTCCGCGAAAATTGCCTGCATTGGGCCGCAGACAGGAACGACCTTGAACAAGTTTGCGATTAAAGCAGATTTCGTACCGACTGTTTTTACCAGTGAGCAGTTTGGAAAACAATTGATTAGTTTTACTAATTTGAAAAATAAGAAAATTCTGCTTCTGCGCTCTGAAATTGCATCAAATGAATTAGTCGAAATATTGGAACAGGCTGAAGCTCAAGTTGAAGATATTTCAATTTATACCGCCGTAATGCAAAAAAGTGAAACCTCACATCTGGAAGAAAAAATACATAACGAGGAAATCGATTGGATTACTTTCGCAAGTCCTTCTGCGGTACAGGGCTTTTTTGAAAATATTAATATCGAAATTATAAAATCAAGCAAAATAAAAATTGCATCAGTAGGACCAGTTACCTCCAAAGTGCTTGAACAAAAAGGCGTGAAAGTGAATGTCACTGCAAGTGAGCATACACTTGAAGGTTTACTCGATGCGATAGAACAATATTGTTCTATAAAAAAAACAGGGGAGCATATAATGAGTTTTCCAAAGAACAGAATGCGAAGATTGCGAACGAGTGATGCGATGCGAAGACTGGTTCGACAAACTCGTATAAATACAGAGAATTTCGTTTATCCCATATTTATCAGGGAAGGCAGGAACATTAAAGAACCGATTAAGTCACTTACAAACTGTTTTCACTTTTCACCTGATAAAATTGGCGAAGAAGCAAGAGATATATTTTCACTTGGCATTCCGGCGGTTCTTCTTTTCGGCTTGCCGGAAAAAAAAGATTCCAGAGGCTCACAGGCGTGGGCTGAGAACGGCGTGATTCAGCAGGCAATCAGAGAAATTAAAAGTCACGTTCCTGAACTTCTGGTCATTACAGATATTTGTCTCTGCGAATATACCGATCATGGCCATTGCGGTATTATTAAGGATAATAAAGTTGACAACGATGCTACATGTGAATTATTAGCGAAAGTAGCTCTTACTCATGCACAAGCCGGCGCTGATATTGTTGCTCCCTCAGACATGATGGATGGACGAGTAAAATATATTCGCGAAGCTCTCGAAGAGAACGGTTTCGAGAACACTGCGATTATGTCATACGCGGCTAAATACGCTTCAGCTTTTTATGGACCATTCAGAGAAGCGGCTGAATCTGCCCCGGCTTTCGGTGACAGGAAAGCGTACCAGATGGATCCGGCTAATTCAGATCAGGCAATGGCGGAAATAGAATTGGATATCGAGGAAGACGCAGATATTATAATGGTCAAGCCCGCGCTGCCGTATCTTGATATCATATACCGTGCTAAACAACGCTTCGATTGTCCCATAGCCGCGTATAATGTTTCAGGTGAATATATGATGCTCAACGCCGCTGCTGATGCCGGATTGCTGGACAGGCAAGCGGCTATGATGGAAATGCTTATCTCCATAAAGCGAGCTGGCGCCGATATCTTAATTACTTATTTCGCAAAAGAAGTCGCGAAAATTATAAATAAATAAAAATGACATGCAAAATCTCACTGAATTACAAAAGCGGTTATGTACATTACTGCAACAAGGGATCCCTGTTTGTGAAAGACCTTTTACAAAAATCGCTAAAAATTTAGGTGTAAACACAGACCAGGTACTTGATAATATCCGCCAGCTAAAGAATACAGGGATAATCAGACGATTTCGCGCAATTATAAATCATCGTACACTTGGAAAAGAAAGTACGCTTGTTACCGCTCATGTACCTGAAGATATACTGAAGAATGTCACTGAATCAGTAAATAATCTTTCCGGGGTTTCCCATAATTATCTGAGAGAGCATTTCTATAACTTATGGTTTACATTGCAGGCAAAAACAACAGGAGAAATTGATGATATATTGTCTGGTTTGCGAGAAAAATTCGGAATCGATTTTCATAGTCTGCCGGTTTTTAGAACATTTAAATTAAGCGTTCAATTTAATGTTATAGGTAATAAACCGAATAATGAGAATAAAAATGTCTCGAAACCTGAAAATAGAAAAGTATCACTTAATGAAAATGAAAAATATGTTTTATTAAAATTGCAAAATGAACTTGAAATTACAGAGAAGCCTTTTTCTTTTTTGGTTAACGAAAACCTTTCAATAGATGATATTTTAAAAATAATTCAACACTTAATTGATACAGGAGTTATCAGAAGGATAGCCGCAGTAATTAATTATACGGAAATTGGATTTAACGCGAATGTTATGTTTGCCTGTCAGGTACCAAAGGAACGAATTGTTGATACTGGTGAGAAGCTTGCGAGTATGGAAATAGTAAGTCATTGTTATGAGAGAAAAACTTTCAATGATTGGCCTTACAACCTTTTCGGAATGTTACACGCTCGAAGTATGGATGAGTTGAAAAGGGAAGTTGATGAATTTATAAAAGCAGAAAATATTAAATCATACCAGCTATTACCTACAACAGCCGAACTTAAGAAAGTACCTGTTTATCACAAATTTAGTTAGTGATGAAATTATTATTTTAGTAAGTACTTACATATTATTAAAGGACCGATATGTCACCAAATTATAAAGCGGAACTGGTAGGTGTTTTCGGACATCCGGTTGCAGAAAATCCTACAATAGTAATGCAGGAAGCGGCGTTTAATGCCTTGGGCTTAAACTGGAGATACCTTACAATTGAAGTTTTCCCGAAAGAACTCGAAAACGCAATGAAAGGACTTCGGGCCTTTAATATGCGAGGAGTAAATCTGACTATTCCTCACAAGGTCGAAGTAATAAAATATCTGGATGAGGTTTCGTCTGCCGCAAAATTGATGGGTGCGGTAAACACTGTTGTAAGAATTGGTGATAAATTAAAAGGCGAGAATACTGATGGTAAAGGATTCATGCGTTCGCTAACCAACGACGCAAAAATAAATCCAAAAGGAAAGAAAATTGTCGTTCTCGGCGCTGGTGGTGCCGCCAGAGCAATTAC
>CAZMPL010000003.1:6657-11365 GCA_964567805.1 uncultured Pirellulales bacterium
TTCTAAAATGCTCGTATGTGATGTGATACCTGCTCCAATGACACCCTTTTTGGACGAAGCACAGAAACGTGGAGCTAAGATTCTCGACGGGCTTGGGATGCTTGTTTACCAGGGAGCGATTGGTTTTAAAATCTGGACAGGACTGGATGCTCCTGTTGAAGTAATGTATAAGGCTCTTTCGAAAGCTTTTGGAATTGAATAATTCATTTATTCCAAGTGATAGAATATATTTTATGGGATTAGGAAAATAGAGATTTTTAAGAATTTTATAATACATGCTTTTACAATACGCTTTAAATAAGTAAGATGAGTATTTACTTGAATGTAATTTATATAATTTCATAGTATATTTTGTATTTATTAAAGGAGGTAAGTCATGTTAAAAAGGTCGTTATTGATACTTGTTGCTTGTGTAATGCTATGTGCTGTTGTAAACGCACAACCAGCCGGACAGGGTAATGCCGGTCGCGGCGGCACAGGTCGCGGTGGTGCGACACGCGGTGGTATGATGGGTGGAAATATGGGACGCGGCGGCGGTATGGGATTTCAGGCTGCTCCTGCAGGACCCCCCGCTCCGGTGCCACCGGAAGTTGCAATTCCTCGCCCTACTCAAGAGGAAGTTGCCAAAATGAATGAAGAACTCCAGAAATTCATTAATTCAAACACAAACGCAGCTAAAGATATTTTGAAGAAATATGCATCTCTTATAAGCGTACAGGTTCCTCGTGATAATCCATGTATTCGACCGACAACTCCACGAGGTGGTCAGCATGATACTTTTGTCGAGACCGCCAGGAATGGTGATTTTGATATCATGTTCCTCGGCGACTCGATCACTTATCTCTGGACGGTAGGGGAAGGTGACATGTCTGGATATTTAGGCGGTTTGAATCAATTCAATAAATACTTTAGTGACGTGAAGGTTGCGAATTTCGGCATAGCTGGTGACACTACACAGGGTGTGCTTGGTCGCTTGCAGAATGGCGAAGGCCAGGGACACAAGCCAAAAGCCGTAATGCTTATGCTTGGTACCAACAACACAAATAATGCTTCTGGTGAGGAAATCGCCGAAGGTATCGGAGCGGTTGTTTATGAACTGCGCAAGGATTTCCCGGACGCTAAGATTATGCTTCTGGCAATATTTCCTCGCGGCTCAGGTCCGAATGACTCAAATCGTATCAAATGCGAAAAAGCTAACAAGATAATTGCGAAACTGCATGATGGGAAAAATATCTTTTTCACTGATATTAATTCCAAATTTCTCAAAGAAGATGGAAGTCTGATTGGTTTTAGGCCTAATGAAAATCTTCATCCGGTCGAAGAAGGTTTCGATATTTGGGGAGCGGCGGTTGCGCCGATACTCAAGAGTTGGGTAAAGTAATTTAGAATTAAATTCGTCAGGTCACTCGAAAGAGTGACCTGGCATCATTATTTTATTCATTTCCAAGGCAGGTTCCTACCAATTTTGCGGCAGTAATAAGCGGGTGGTCCAAAGGAACAGATTTCCTTATTCCCGCAACCTGTTCAAGAGGAACAGGCACGCAGGAATCTTCTTTATAGCTTACCATTACATTGTAAATGCCTTTTGCTAAAAGTTCAGCAGCTTTAGTTCCCATTAATGTACAAAGAGTTCTGTCAAAAGCAGATGGAATGCCACCTCTTTGTATATGACCGAGTGACGTTACGCGGGCTTCTATGCCTGTCAATTCCTGGAGTTGTCTGGCAATAATGCTTGCTTTGGATTCTTGGATAATATTTTGTGAAGACAAAATTATTTCTTCTTCTTTTTCTTCGTCTTTATTTGTTGAATCAGAACGTTTTTTTGATTTTGTTTTCTTCTGGATTTTATCTTTTTTGTTTGCTTCATTAATAGAAATGGCGCCTTCTGCGATTGCTATGATGGAAAATCTGCTTCCTTTTCTTCTTCTTTCGAGCACATAGTTCATAACAATAGAAATGTCATATGGGATTTCAGGTATGAGTATTACATCAGCTCCGCCGGCGATACCTGCTCCGAGAGCGAGCCAGCCTGATTTATTTCCCATTATTTCACAAACCATAATTCTATGATGACTTGTTGCAGTTGTATGAAGCCTGTCGATAGCGTCAGTGGCAATCTGCATTGCGGTATCATATCCGAATGTTATTTCCGTACCGGCAACGTCGTTATCAATTGTTTTTGGTAATGTTAATACATTGATATTACCAGCCTGATGTAATTTTAAAGCGTTTTTCTGTGTGCCGTTACCACCTAAACATACGAGGCAATCTATATGATTCTGTCGCAGATTTTCAATCGCTACGTCGGTCATATCGATTACTTTATTTCCCATCGGCATTTTGTAAAGTTTGTCTCTGCTTGTTCCAAGGATTGTGCCGCCGTTGGTCAATATGCCGCTAACCGTACTGTTTTCAAGATGAATAGTTCGATTTTCGACAAGACCTCTGAATCCGTCCATAAATCCTAATACATTCATTCCATAAACATTTATGGCGGCTTTTGCAATTGCCCTGATTGCCGCGTTCAAACCGGGACAATCTCCGCCGGAAGTCAGGATACCAATGCAACGTGTTTTTGATTCTTTTACCATTATTTGTTTACCAAAAAATAATTGCCTGTTTATTACTATCGACCAAATATTATTACAACACAAAAAGCATTTTAAATTTATTATAAAGCTCCAAGGGAATTTTAACAGAATAATAACACATTTTTTATCATGCGGTTTTATATAATTGACGATATATGATAATACAGGATTTTATTGGACTACATATAATTATTAGTGGATTATATTTTGAGAAACCAATTATTCAAAAATATTATTAATCTGGGTCGTTCAGAGGGATTTGACGAATTACACGCGCTGGATGTCAATCAAATAGCTCTTAGGATTTTTGATCAATTGCAGTATCTGCATCATATGGGAAATACAGAGAGGCTATGGCTGGAAATTGCGGCTTTACTTCACGATGTTGCCAAGCCTAAAAACAGAGAAAATCATCACAAAATTGCAAGAGATATGATAGCGGGTTTTACCGATTTGCCTTTTGGTATAAACGAAAGAAAGTTGATAGGTCTTATTGCACGTTACCATCGGGGTGCTCTGCCGAGTGAGACTCACAAATATTTCAGGGAGCTTGATACGGAATCCAAAGAATATGTAGTAAAAATAGCCTCTATCCTGCGTATTGCGGATGGCCTTGTTTCTGGAAAATCGAATATTGCAGCTCTAAACTGCTATATACGTGATTTTGAAATTGTCGCTTATCTTAATTGTATTGGTAATATTTCTTTTAGAAAAGTGATAAAAAAAGCTGAACTTTTTGAAAAAGTATTCAGAAAATCTTTTATCATTAACATGAAAATCATACCTGATTCAGTCTTGTTAAACGCTTAAGTCCTTAAATAATAAGAATATATCTCTATCTCGCGTTCCTGTTTTTCATCGCATTTCTTCCTGACACAATGCTAATTTGACTTTAGTTTGATTTTATCGTAAGATAAAAATAACCGAATTTGCTATTTTCAGGAAGGATAATAACATGATACCGGCTGATAAAAGTTATCAGTTATTAGCATGCCATTATATTGATAGCCAGCTTAAAAAGCTGAGCACTGAAATTAATGGTTCAAAAAGCGCGGAAGATATTGAGTCTGTGCATCAATCTCGTGTTGCATCGAGAAAGCTCCGCGCGGCTTTTGGTATATTTGCGAATTGTTTTCCTGAAAAAACATTGAATAAATGGCGTTATGAAATAAGAAAGCTAACTAAAGCATTCGGGCCGGCTCGCGATGCTGATGTTCAAATGGAGTTTCTTAATAAAACTATTTCAAATCTTGGCGCAGAACAAAAAGCCTTTTTGCCGGGGATTAAAAGACTATTACTCAGAATATCTCAGCACAGAGAAAAACAGCAATCGAAAGTTGTTAAAACTGTCGATAGATTGGAATCAAAAGCCATACTTGCCGATATTCACTCTGAAATAGAGAAAATTTTGTTTTGTATGAGAGATAGCAAGCCTGATTTGAAAAGCGAATATGTATTTCAACAAACATCGGAACATATTCGAAATAAATTAATCGATATGATTTCATTCCAGAAATGTATTGAAAATTCTGAAGATAAAAATGCGCATCATCAGATGAGAATAGCCGCCAAAAGATTGCGATATACAATGGAGATTTGCCAGGAGCCTTATGAAGAAAAACTCAATGACGCGATAAAAGTTGTCAAGAATTTGCAAACGCTCCTTGGTGATATTCATGATTGTGACGTCTGGATTGACAATATCGACCATTTTATGCAGGATGAACTTCAGCGAACTAAGGAATATTTCGGTAATGAGAAGCCTTATTATTTTTTGAATAGCGGCCTTGAGTATCTTAAAGAGGAACGTAAAAAGGTTCGTGAGCGGTTGTTTAAAATCTTTGTAAGATATTGGAAATTGCTGGAAAGGAAAAAATTCTGGCAGGCACTGGAAGACGAACTCAATAAAGCTCAAGCGGAACAAGTAAAACCGAAATTTGCAGTCGTAGAGATACCACAAAGGAATTTAAGTGAAAAAGCAATTAATAAAAATACTTCTGATAGGGGATATTCACGCGAATCTGCCGGCGTTGAAGGCGGTTCTTAATGACGCACGCAAACACAAGTATCATCAGATATGGAATCTCGGTGACTTTATCGGTTACTACCCGTTTCCC
>CAZMPL010000003.1:11375-29875 GCA_964567805.1 uncultured Pirellulales bacterium
GGGGTATTCCCATTTGTCGGGCATCGAGATAATGTCGCCGTTGTACATGTGGTGCCACTGGTCGTTGCGCGGGGCGGCCCTGCGCGTCGGCTTGAGCGGGTCGGAGCCGCGCTCTTCGAGCCACTTGTCGACGTCGAAGTGGTAGAACTGCTTCGAGAGCGTGACGTTGTAAGTATCGTAGGTAATTATGATTTGAAAGTTCTTGCTTTCAAAAAGAATGAAAAAAAATGGAAACAGAAAAAGACCCATGAAAAATTCACTGCATTTCAATGGACTTATGAACATCTAAGCAAAGAAAATCGCAAATATCTTGAATCACTGCCTGAGCAGAAAAGTATCGAGATTAACGGTATAAAATTTCTCCTTACGCATGGAAGTCCGGCTTCGAATGAAGAATACATCTGTGCTCAAACTACAAAACGACGACTTAAGGAATTAGCGGAGCTTGCTAATACAGATGTTGTTTTAAGCGGCCATACTCATATGGTTTATTCTGTTAAATCCGGAAATACATTATTCCTGAATCCCGGAAGTGTAGGCAGGCCGGAAGGAACGGGCGGAAAAGCAACATATGCGATTTTGAATATTTCTGATAAATCTCTCGATGTTGAAAACTATGAAGTCAAATACGACATGGCAAAAACTATCAACGCGGTACGAAAAGAAAAACTTCCCGAAAACTTTATAAGAATGCTTAAGGAAGGTAAAAATCTTACTCAGCTCGAAAATGGACAACGCGGCCAGATAAACAAACAGAGAAGTGAACAATTGGAATCTGTTATTGCGTTTGCCGAAAGCTGCAAATTTGACCAGGCACATACTTTGCAGGTTACTAAACTGGCTTTGAAAATTTTCGATGAGCTTAAAAAACTCCATAAACTGACCGCGAAAGAAAAATTCCTTCTTCATTGCGGCTCACTGCTTCATGATATTGGCTGGATAAATGGGCAAAAGGGACATCACAAAACAGCTTTGAATTTGATTATTAACGCGACAAATTTACCTTTCGACATACATCAAAAAACAATTATAGGTCTAATCGCAAGGTATCATAGAAAATCTTTGCCCGAAGTTTCACATAAATATTTTTGTGATTTGAAGGAATCTCAGCAAAAGAATGTCTCTCTTCTTGCGTCTATATTAAGAGTCGCAGATGGTCTTGATAGAAGCCATATGAATATAATAAGCGATTTGCATTGTACTTTTGATAGCGATAAGATTATCATCAAACTATATACCAATGGAATTGCCGAGTCGGAAATAAGCTCTGCAATTAAAAAATCTGATTTGATGCAAAAGCTTTTTAATAAAGAGGTTATATTTGAAATTGCCGATTAATATGGAAAAATGAAAAATCTTAATAAAATATTAACATTATTTAAGTAATAATATTTCAAAAGTATGGATTGTAACTGAAATTTGTTTTGATACTGATTAGGAAATTAAATCTGTGAATACGACACTTGGAGTTATAGATATTGGCTCGAATTCAATACGAATGGTATTAGGTCAGCTTTTGCCGGACGGCCATCCCCAGGTTCTGGAAAGATTTCGTAAAGCGGTTCGGCTCGGGCAGGATACATTTACTAACGGCAAACTTGGCAAGGAAACAATTCGTACTGTAATATCGATTCTGAGGGAATATCAAAAAACATTAAAACTATATAATGTCGAACATACACGAATTGTAGCGACAAGTGCGGTTCGTGAAGCGGCTAACGCAGATATTCTTATCGATAGAGTTTTAACCGCGACAGGTCTTGAAATTGAAATTATCGATGTGTCGGAAGAAAGCCGACTCACTGTTTTAGCTGTTCAAAATAGTTTTGGAAATTTAGCCGGACAATTTAATAAAAACTCACTGATTACCGAAGTTGGCGGGGGACATACGACTTTAACCGTTCTTGAAAAAGGCGAAATTGTTGTCTCGAACAGTTTGTATTTCGGTTCTATACGACTTCGTGAAGCACTTTCGAGCGGCGCTTCAGCGGATTCCAAACTGATAAGAAATGAGCTATTAAGATTTTTACCATCTATCGAAAGTTTCATGCCGCTCAAAAATGTTCAAACATTTTTTGCCCTGGGAACTGATGCCAGATTTGCGGCGAAGGAAGCTGGAAAGCCTGTAAAAGGTACAGAGTTGAGCACGATTCCAAAAGATAAATTTAATAAGATGGTTAATAAAATTAAAACGAAAACACCGGAAGAGCTTGCTCATTTATATAATATTGAATTCACGGATGCGGAAACCTTAAATGTTGCGCTATTGGTATATCAGGAATTACTGAATTATACAAAAGCCAAAGAGATAACTGTTTCATTTTCGTCAATGAGAGAGGAATTGCTTCAGGATTTGGCAAGACAGGTCACCGGTAAGGAAGACAAAACATTCGCACATGGTGTGATTCATTCTGCAACTGCTTTAGCGGAAAAATATAAAGTTGATATCGAACATAGTAATCGTGTTCGCGAGATAGCGGTGAAGCTTTTCGATACATTACAAAAGGAACACGGATTAACATTCAGACACAGGGTATTGTTGGAGACCGCTGCGTTACTTCATGAAGTCGGGACTTTTGTGTCGCCACGTGGTTTTCATAAACATTCGTATTATCTTATTAAGAATTCTGAAATATTCGGCCTGAATCAGACTGAAGTTGCGTTGGTTGCAAATATTGCAAGGTATCATCGCCGTGCGCAGCCGAAAACTTCTCACATCGAATATATGTCATTATCCGGAGAGCAAAGAGTCATTGTTAATAAACTTGCGTCATTGCTTAGAATTGCAGAAGTTTTGGACGCAGGTCATAATACCAAGTCTTTAAATATGCAATGCAAAATAGAAAAAAATAATTTGATAATTTCTATTCCAGGAATGAAGGATTTGGTGATGAAAAAGAGCACCATGCCCGCAGAAACGGATATGTTCGAAGATATATATGGATTGAGTGCCAAACTGGAAGAAATATAAAAAATGAAAGAAAAAAAGAAATTAAATATATCGGAACTTTTTGTAAATCGTGAGCTTAGCTGGCTTGAATTTAATAACAGGGTTTTACAGGAAGGACTTGACGAAAGTTTACCCTTGCTTGAGCGGCTTAAATTTTTATCGATTGTCAGTTCTAATCTTGATGAATTTTTCATGGTTCGTGTTGCAGGACTCCTCCAGCAAAAAGCGGCAGGTGTTCACAGGCCTGACAAAAGCGGCCTAACGCCAACTCAGCAACTTAAAGATATTAGTCAGCGTGTCCATAAAATGATGGATACTCATACGATTGCGGTAAGGGACATACTCGGAAAATTGAAAGAACATGGTATTTCTTTAATTCAGCGAAATGAATGGACAATCGAACAAAGAAAGTACCTGAGGGAGTATTTTATAAATAAAATTCTTCCGGTTTTAACTCCTCTTTCTATGCAGGATTTGCAGCCGTATCCTCTTCTTCATGGCAGACAAATTATCGTAGCCGCAGCAATTCAGACTGAAGAGTCCGGCGAGCCGACAAAGAAAATAGTTTTGATTCCTGTACCTGGGATACTTGACAGGTTTTTAAAAGTTTCGTCGGAAGAATCTTTGAATTTAGTTACGATTGAAGATGTGATTGCGGATAATGTAAATGTATTGTTCGAAAATGACAAGATAATCGGTTCAGCGTTTCTACGAATTATCAGGGATGCGGATGTTCAGGTTCAGGAAGACGAAGCATCAGACCTTCTCAATATGATAGAAGAAGCCGTTCTTGAAAGAAAACGTAGAAGTGCGGTGCGTCTTTCCATTTCCGCGAATCCTGACCCGTTTATTAAGTCATGGCTGGTTGAATGGTTAAATTTGGAATCAGACTACATATATGAAATTAATGGCATATTGGACGGCTCGTCTTTGATGCAGATTGTCACTATGCCGGATTTTGAGAATCTGAAAGTTCCTGACTGGTCACCGCAAACTCCGGCTGACCTTTTGGACTCGCAGGATATCTGGCAGACACTTGCCAATCAGGATGTTATACTTTTCCATCCTTATGAAAGTTTCGAGCCGGTAGTTAATTTATTGAATGAAGCTTCAGTTGACCCGAATGTATTGGCAATAAAACAGACTTTATATCGTACAAGTTCCGATTCGGCGATTATTCAGGCTTTAAAAACCGCTTCTGAAAACGGTAAGGAAGTCACGGTTCTTGTTGAATTGAAAGCCCGTTTTGATGAATCGCGAAATATTAACTGGGCAAGGCAGCTCGAAGACGCAGGATGTCACGTAATTTACGGAGTCACTGGATTAAAGACGCATGCAAAAGCTATGTTAATAGTACGTCGAGAGAGTGACAGAATCAGGCGTTATGCGCATCTTGCAACTGGAAATTACAATGAAAAGACGGCAAAATTATATTCTGACTTGGGATTATTGACTTCAGATGTCGAATTGACTTCAGACGTTGCCGCTTTTTTTAATCTCTTAACCGGAGCTTCTGAAATGGTAGGATGGTCAAAACTTACTATCGCTCCGACAAATCTCAGAAAAAAAATGGAAGAACTTATCGAAAGAGAAATACAGGTTTCGACTCCGGATAAACCCGGATTGATAATGGCAAAGTTAAATGCGCTCGAAGATAAGAAAATGTGCCAGGTGCTTTACCGCGCAAGTGAAGCAGGAGTGAAAATTCTTCTTAATGTCAGAGGTATATGCTGTTTAAAACCGGGTCTGAAAAATATTTCTGAAAATATTGAAGTAGTTTCGATTGTTGATCGTTTCCTCGAACATGCGAGAATATTTTATTTCTCTAACGCCGGACACGAAGAAATCTATCTCGGCAGCGCGGACTGGATGGGAAGAAATCTTGATAAACGTCTGGAATTGCTTTTTCCAGTGACACAGGCAAAGCTGCTCAAAAGGTTAAAAACTATTCTGGAAATATTCTTTTCAGACAATGCAAAAGCATGGGAAATGAAATCTGATGGCTCGTATGAGCGTAAAACAGACAAAAACAAAAAAGTCAGGGCACAGGAAATATTTTATAAAGAAGCTGTAAAGACGGCAGAACTAAACAGACAGACAAAAATGAAATTTATACCAATAACAAAACCACAACAATAAACTCAAGATAATGTAAGGTGCTTTATGAGTGATATATTGTGTAGTTTAGTTAAGAAGAATGCTCATGTGGATGCTCCTAAAAGCCATAACAAGCATATAAGTGAGCCAAAATATCGGCGTAAAAGATGCGGCAGAGCAGCAGCTAAATCTTCTTGCTTATGCAAACCTAATAAGATATAAATCATTAAAAGATAAATCTATAACTTGAATCAGGTGGGCATTATGAAAAATCTAATAAATCAATTCATTGTAAAAGATAAAAGCAAATTCAAGCTGACAGATTATGATCCATCTGATGACGCGGGTTTTAATAAAGAAGATGCTTCGAAGCTTCTTAATGAAAATATTGAAAATATAAAGAAATTACAATATTTGTTATACGCAGAGAATAAACATTCTGTACTTGTAATTTTACAGGCAATGGACGCGGGAGGAAAAGATGGAACAATCAGGCATGTATTCGGGCCTTTGAATCCGCAAGGCGTAAAAGTCACTTCATTCAAAACACCTACAGAAGAAGAATTAAGTCATGATTTTCTCTGGCGAATTCACATGCATACTCCGAAATCCGGTGAAATTTGCATTTTCAATCGATCTTATTACGAAGATGTCCTTATTGTGAGAGTTCATAATCTGGTTCCACAAAAGATTTGGTCAAAACGATATGCGCATATAAATTCATTCGAAAAACTGCTTTCAGATAGTGGAACAATAATCCTCAAGTTTTTCCTTCATATCAGCGAAAAAGAACAATCAGAGCGTTTGAATAGCAGATTGGAAGATCCAAGTAAATACTGGAAAGCGAATCCACAGGATTTCGAAGAGAAAAGTTATTGGAAAGATTACATGGATGCCTATGAGTCAGCTGTTTCAAAATGCAGTACGCCATATGCACCATGGTTTATTATTCCATCGGATAAAAAATGGTTTCGGAATCTTGCCATTTCAACAATCATGGTTAATGCACTTGAATCATTAAAAATGAAATTTCCCGATCCGAAGTTATGATATCTTTATTGAAATCAGAAACACTATCTTCGAAAGTTTTGTGCTGGTTTTAAAATACTTTTGATACATAATAAAAAAGATATTGGAGTTCAATGTAAAAAATATTAAGAGGTCAATAATAGTCATGCTTAAGACAATTATTGACATATATATAATATGGAATTATATTATAATCTTAAATTCAAATTGATAAAAGAGTCAATAAGATACAGGTTTGTATTTCTGGATTATGAGTCGGTTTTGCTGAGCCAGAGCAAGAAGGGAAGCATGTGACATTGTTCGTTTCTTTATAAACATAGTTACTCGCAAGCTTGTATTGTTAATCCTTTTTAATATCTGGCACATTGTTTTCCTTTCAGCTACTTTTAAATAATTTTTTATTGGCTTGAACTGAATCCTGTTAAATTATTGTATTAAAGCGTATAATTTCTAACATTAAAGTTTATTTTTTTTTGAAAAGTTGGAATCTATGAAAAAGGGAAATTGGCTTGTATATTTGATTCTTGGTATATCTGCCGTTTTGTTTATAAGCGGCTTATTCAAAAAGGAATCTTTTCATAAAAAAACAATCGCGGTAATTCCAAAGGGTATAGCTTCGATGTGGTGGGAAGTAGTTTATGCGGGAGCAAAAAAAGCTGGAGATGAACTTGGATATACAATATTATGGATTGGCCCGGAGCAGGAAACAGATAGAGAAAAGCAAATCCAGGTAGTTGATGACGCAATAGTTAGGAAAGTAAAGGCTATTGTGCTTGCTCCCAATGACAATAAAGCTTTGGTTAATCCAGTGCTAAAAATCAAAAAAGCAGGTATTCCATGTGTTATTATAGATTCGGCGGTTGACGTAGATAGTGTTGATTATGTTTCTTTTGTTGCCACAGATAATTTTTTAGCTGGCGGAGATGGAGCCAGATACTTAGGTAAAGCATTAAATGGCAAGGGTAATGTGATACTTATAAAGTTTGTTCCAAATTCCGCTTCTACTGACGCACGTGCGGAAGGATTTAAACAAACACTGGAACAAGAATTTCCAGATATAGAACTTATAGACGAGCAATATACACAGGGAACAGTTGAGGATGCTCGCCAAAAAACCGGTGATATGCTTGTAAGAAACAAAAATGTTGATGGAATCTTTGCGGTTAACCAGCCAAGTTCTGTAGGGGCCTATAAAGCTTTACAGGCCAGTGGTTCAGCCGGAAAAATTATAATGGTTGGTTTTGATTCTGACCCCATTCTTATTGAAGGAATAGGCGAAGGCGACGTGGAGGCTTTAGTTGTACAAAATCCTTTTGAAATTGGTTATCAGGGCGTATTGGCAGCAGTATCTGCTCTGGATGGAAAAACGGTACAGAAAAAAATGCCTATCCCAAGCATGATTGTTAATAAAGATAATCTGGAACAAATGAAACAGGACTTTCCTGCCGCTTTGGGACTTTAATCATGGAAAAAACAAAAGGCCAGCTTCGTATGGAGCAGATATCAAAATCCTTTGGTCCTGTTCAGGCATTAAAAAATGTTACATTTTGTGCCAGGCCAGGAACTGTTCATGCTTTATGCGGCGAAAATGGAGCCGGCAAATCAACGCTTATGAAAGTTTTAGCCGGTGTCCACATACCTGATGGTGGGAAAATATTTATCGACGACCAGCAGAAAACTTTTACAAATCCAAAACAGGCACTCGATTCCGGCATTTCAATGTTATATCAGGAACTTGATCTTGCAGAGGATCTCACTGTTTATGAAAACATTTATCTCGGTAAGGAAATTAAATCGAACATTCCTTTTGTAATTAATCGTAAAGCAGAAATTGAAGAAACATCTGAATTGTGTAAAAAATATGGTTTTAAAATTGACCCTCACTCGAAAATTCGAGACTTAAGCGTTGGAGATTGTCAAATTGTCGAGTTGCTCAAGGCTCTTATGCACAAGTCTAAAATTATTATAATGGATGAACCTACTTCGTCTTTACCTGAAGCAGAAGCGCAAAGATTGTTTAAGATTGTCCGACAGCTTTGTGAAAGAGGTATGACTATTATTTACATCTCACATCGCATGGAAGAAGTGATGTCACTTGCTGATGAAATCAGCGTTTTGCGAGATGGGGAAATTGTTATTACTTCAAAAGCAAAAGAAATTAATGTCGATACGGTTGTAAAGCACATGGTAGGCCGTGAGTTAAAAGATTTCTATCCTTCCAGGGATTCTTGTCCCGGGGAAATTCTTTTCGAAGCTTACAATTTGGCAACAGAGGAAGGAATCCACGATATTTCATTTAATGTTCGTCGGGGTGAAATTGTAGGTATGGCTGGACTTGTCGGTTCAGGACGCACAGAAGTCGCAAGAGCAATCTTCGGTATCGCGCCTCTTGTGAATGGCTCTCTTAGAATTGGTGGTAGAAATATTAGAATAACACATCCTCGTGAAGCAATAGAACATGGATTAGCTTTGCTTACAGAAGATCGAAAAAGAACTGGATTATGCACGAGTTTACCTTGCAGTTGGAATATGACACTATCCAATTATGATAAAATTGGAATGAAGTATCTATTAAATTTCAGTAAAGAAGCTCAACTGTGTAAGAAGTACGGTGAAAAAGTTTCTGTAAAATGGTTATCACCACAATCTTTGGCAAGTTCTCTTTCGGGAGGAAATCAGCAGAAACTGCTCCTTGGCAGGTGGCTTATGGCGGATTCGGAATTTATTATTTTTGATGAACCCACACGAGGTATAGATGTAGGAGCGAAGAAGGAAGTCTATTTTCTTTTGAATGAATTAGCAAAACAGGGAAAAGCAATATTGATTATTTCGTCAGAACTTCCTGAATTATTTGGTGTAACCGACCGTATTCTGGTCATGAGGCGCGGACGTTTAGTAGGTGGTTTTGAAACGAAAAACACTACTCCCGAAAAAGTAATGCACTTGGCTGCTGTGGAGAAAACGAATGGATAAATTCACGAAAAGACTATTACCATTTTGTTCATTGATATTTATTATTTCATTTTGTACGTTCCTTGGGCCCGATACATTTTTTACTTTAGAGAATTTTAAGAATGTTCTGACCCGCTCCTCGATTAACGGTATTATGGCTGCTGGTATGACATATGTTATCATTACTGCAGGTATAGACCTTTCTGTAGGCTCAATGATGGCAATATGCGGGATGATTGGTTCTTTCACGATGCTTGTAATGGCCGGAGCCTCATGGCAGCAAATTTCAAGCGGTAGTAATATTCCGTTAAGCGGTTCAGTAATGATTGGTGGTACATTGGCCAGCATCCTGGTTGGTGCCTTTTGCGGATTTATCAATGGTAAACTGATAACAAAACTTAAATTAGCTCCTTTTATAGTTACTCTTGGCACAATGAGTATATTTCGTGGAGTCAGTTACTTGATGAATGATGGCAAACCATTCGCGGTTCAGGATTATCGATACCTGGAGGAGGGAACATTAGCAGGTATTCCTTCTTCTGTTGTTTTGCTTGCTGTTGTTTGGATAGCGGCGGGTATCATACTTAAATTCACTCCTTTTGGAAGATACACCTACGCTATTGGTTCGAATGTCGAAACTGCATTCCATGCGGGAGTGAATGTAAAGAAAGTTTTAGTATCTATCTATACTCTTACAGGTGCCTTTGTAGGTTTAGCTGCAATGATAACGACCAGCCGAGCAAGTACATCTCAACCAACAGCAGGTATGGGACTTGAACTCGATATTATCGCTGCTGTTATAATCGGCGGTGTATCTCCGAGCGGCGGCAAAGGAACTATGGTAGGAACTGTTATTGGGACATTCCTAATCAGCTTTTTGCGAAATGGTTTGACAATTCAAGGTCTTTCCGCGGATTTTCAATTAATAGTTATTGGTGCTATTATTGTCCTTGCAGTCGCCGCCGACCAGGTTGCTACAAAACGGCAATCTTAAGCATAACATATTTTTTATGTTCTTCTGTATCGTTTGTAGTTTATATTGAGTTCTTTAACTTTGTAACCTATGATTCTTGCTGTAGTACCGAGGTCTCTCGCGGCGGCGGCGAGGCTTCCATTGCAGCGTTTCAGCGCATCTACAATAATGTCACGTTCATAAAGATTTACTCTTTCAGTCAAAGAACCTGTCCCTATAGTATCTGAAGCGTCAGAAGTTTGCAGAGTCGGTGGTAAATGATGGCCGTGAATTACACCATCGTTGCTAAGAAGTACGGCTCGTTCAATGCAGTTTTCCAACTCGCGTACATTACCCGGCCAGTGATATGCGACCATCATATTAATTGCGGGTGTGCTTATTCGTCTTACGTCTTTGCCCATCTTTTTTGTGTACTGCTCGACAAAGAAATCCGCAAGTAATAAAATATCGTCCTTGCGGTCACGTAATGGAGGCAGAAAAATCGGGAATACGTTGATTCGATAATAAAGGTCCTGACGGAATGCCTTTTCAATAACAGCTTTTTCCAGATCGCGATTTGTAGCGGCAATAATGCGCGTGTTTGTTTTGATCGTGCGATTGCTTCCGACTCTCTCGAACTGACGTTCCTGAAGAACTCTTAAAAGTTTGACCTGTGTCATTGGTGAAAAATCGCCGATTTCGTCGAGGAAAAGAGTGCCGCCATCAGCTTCTTCCAATCTTCCTTTGCGGCTTTGTATCGCACCGGTAAAAGCGCCTTTTTCGTGGCCGAACAATTCACTTTCGAGAAGATTCTCGTTAAGTGCGGCGCAATTCACTTTTATAAAAGGTCCTTTGCTTCTTGGACTCGAATAATGTATCGCATGTGCGACCAATTCCTTACCGGTTCCTGATTCGCCCCGTATCAGTACTGTAATGTCGCCAGCGGCTACCTGGTGTATCTGGCTATAGACGTCACGCATAGTATTGGAATTGCCGATTATATTTTCGGGACGGAATTTATCCTGTAGTTCGCTGCGCAATCTGAGGTTTTCATCTTCAAGTTCTTTCCTGTACAGAACAGCTTCCTGGCGTGACTTTACATCGTTTGCAATCATACTTGCTACTATACTTACTACACGTTTATCTTCATCCAGTGGCCTGTTCTGGTCATAAATTCTATCAACGGAAATTGTACCGATTATTTTTCTGCCAATCGAAATAGGTACGCAAATAAAACTGATTTCGTTTCCAGGATCTTTGCTTCTTTCAAACCTGTTTAGGAATAAAGGTTCCTGTGAAACTTTAGGAACAATAATAGCTTTGCCAGTTTCAATGACTCTTCCGGTTATTCCTTCTCCAGGTTTGTATTTAACTTTGCGGCTCTTTTCCAAAGAAATGTTATGAGCTACTTCTATTTTAATTTCGGAGTTATCAGGTGATAAAAGAGTTATGGTTCCCTGTCTTAAATCAAGTTCACTTTCAAGAGTATCAAGAACTTCGGCAAGAGCCTGTTTCTGCTGGGTATCTGAAGCAAGAATTTGACTGATTCTATAAAGGGTTTCGAGTTCAAGTACATGGCGATTCTTTACTTTAGTCTCTTTTAGTGGTTCGATATTTTTTACTTCTTTCATAATAAAAAACCTAAATACGCACTTTTATATGGTATACGACATATTTGTGTCATATTTGTATTTATATAACAGATGTGTTTGTTATTTTCCATCATTTATGACAAATTGTAAAGAGTTTCATTTGTATTTATGGAAAAAATACATAGTTCGTTTCCTTGTAAATACTAATAAGTACCAATATTGGTGTTTTATAAACATACAAAAATGAAATTTTATATATATAAGAAACAATAATGTATTATATATAGTTATTGTAAAATTAGTTAAAATTATATAAGTCATTTAATAGCAGGCAGATATGGATATATTGTGGATTGGTACACCGATTGCATAAAATAACAAACATCTAACTAATAATTTTATAATATTTATGAAAGGTAATGTGTAATGAAAAGTTTGAAAAGGATGTTGGTGGCAATGAGTTTATTATTGGTTTTGGGTGTTAATGCAATTAGTGCAGAAGAAGATAAAATTGAATTAGGATTAACAGCCGATTATAACGGTAAGTATATATGGCGAGGTCAGAATTTAAATGATGATCCGGTATTCCAGCCTGGTTTTAGTGTGGCTTACAAGGGATTCACAGCCGGAATATGGGGCAGCCTTGAAACAACGGATATTTTTGATAATAAGGATGAGTTTACAGAAGTAGATTATTATGCTGATTATTCCGCAGATGTTCCGGGTATTGAAGGGCTATGTTTTTCCATAGGAGGTATATTCTATGATTTTCCAAATACCGCTCTTAATGCGACAACCGAATTGTACTGGGGATTCAGCAATGATACATTTTTAAGCCCATCCATAAAGTTTTATCACGATATTGATGAAGCAGAAGGATTATATGTCTCCGCTGGTATAGGACATAGTTTAGATCTTGGAGAAGATGTCCCATTCGGTATTGATTTAGGAGCAAGTATAGGTTGGGCGGATACCAACTACAATGAATATTACTGGGGGATAGATAGCAGCGGATTTAATGATCTGTTATTGTCAGCGGCATTCCCATTCGAGATTGGCGGCTTGTCAATAACACCAAGCGTCAAATATTCAATTTTGATAGACAGCGATATAAAAGATGCTGATACATATAATTCAGATGACAGTGAATTATATGTAGGAATCGGTCTCTCAATGGCTTTTTAAGAAGTGAGGTTTAATATTATGAACAGAAAAAGAATCATTTTACTAATCTTTATTGTGTCTTTGTTAGCGATATTTTTAGCAAGCCCTGTAATGGCCGTAGAAGACGGTTCAGATGTACAGGCAAGCATTGACGCTGTAAAGGATGAACTCCAAAAGAATATCAATATTGTCTGGACATGTGTCGCGGCATTCCTTGTTTTCTTTATGCAAGCCGGTTTTGCGATGGTTGAGACAGGTTTTACAAGAGCTAAAAACTCTGTAAACATCCTGATGAAAAATCTTATGGATTTTGCTATTGGATCAATAGCGTTCTTTGTGATAGGTTTCGGGCTAATGTTTGGCGCATCGTCGAGCGGCTTATTTGGAACTACTTTGTTCGGTTTGAGCGGTGTAACACCTGGTGACGACTGGAACTGGACATTTTTAATCTTTCAGACAGTTTTTGCGGCAACCTCGGCGACGATTGTCTCTGGTGCTATGGCCGAACGTACAAAGTTTGTGTCGTACCTGATTTACAGTGCCGTGATTTCATTATTTATATACCCGATATTCGGATCATGGGCATGGGGCAATTTGCTTCTAACAGATAATAAAAGCTGGCTTGCTGTAATGGGTTTCCATGATTTCGCAGGTTCTACCGTAGTGCATTCGATTGGCGGCTGGTTGGCTCTTGCCGGAGCAATTATGCTCGGACCAAGAATTGGTAAATATGGTCCGGATGGCAAACCACGCGCTATTCTCGGCCACAATCTGCCTCTTGCGGCATTAGGTGTATTTATTCTTTGGTTCGGATGGTTCGGATTTAATCCAGGTAGTACGACTGCAGGTAATGGTATGGCTGGATATATTTCTGTTACCACAAATCTTGCAGGGGCAGCTGGTGCGATAGTTGCGTTAATTGCATCATGGGTCATTATTAAGAAACCTGATATTTCAATGACTCTTAACGGTGCGCTTGCAGGTCTTGTGGCAATTACAGCTCCGTGCGACGGTGTATCACCTTTCGGAGCAATATGTATCGGAAGTGTCGCGGGTGTACTGGTAGTATTAAGTGTATTGTTCTTCGATTATGTTGTGAAAATCGATGACCCGGTTGGCGCAATCAGTGTTCACGGCATGAACGGTTTGTGGGGAACTTTATCTTATGGCTTATTTGCTATGGACGGTGGTTTGTTCTACGGCGGAGGTTTCAAACAGTTAGGTATTCAGATTGTCGGAGCCGGAACTGCATTCGTATGGGCATTCGGACTGGGACTTATATTGTTTTTCATTCTCAGCAAAACTTCGGGTTTGCGTGTAACCGCTGAGGAAGAATTGAAAGGTCTCGATATCGGCGAACATGGGAACGAAGCTTATGCCGGTTTCCAGGTATTTACCACTGAATAATGTCACTTAATTGATAAAGGAAACTAAAAATGAAACTAATAATCGCATATATTCAGCCGCATAAACTAAAAGATGTGAAACAATCGTTGTACAAAGCAGAAGTATTTAAAATGTCAGTAACTAATTCTCTTGGCTGCGGCCAGCAGAAAGGCTATCACGAATCGTATAGAGGCGTGGGTGTGGAAGTAAATCTGTTGAAAAAGATTCGTCTTGAGATTGCAGTCAATGAGAATTTTGTTGATAAAACCATTAAGGCCATTATTGAAGGAGCAAAATCAGGCCAGATTGGTGACGGAAAAATATTCGTAATGGATTTACAAGAATGCATAAGAATAAGAACAGGGGAGAAAGGAGGGGATGCTATAGGTTAATTAAAAATGTAATACATAAGTAGTTGCCAGACTACTAACGCTATCACTTCTGTGTCCCTTTTGGGACCGGTACCGGGTTCGGCGAATGTGCTGAATCCGGTTTTTTTTTATAAAAAAATCATTCTTAATCTCATAAAAGGATATTTTGATTAATTAAAGAAATTCTTAATCTTTATATTTTATTTTGGGAAATATGATACATTTATGTAGCGTATTACTTTATAGATACATAAATGTGTCTATATTTGTTTTTAATGTATTCTTGAAATATATTAATAAGTTATTATATAAAAAGAGGTTACAGCTATATAGTGAAGTCTGCTCTTCTATGGCACAGCTCTTGCATATTGTTATATAAGCCTGAAGTTTAATATCGTAGTTTGTCAGGTGAGTAATTAAAAACTGGTACAAATGCAGGAAGATACCGAAGTGATTGATAGAAGAACATATATTTCAAATCATTTAAAGAAGAATAATCCTTCTCTTGACTTGTTCGTTTGCAGGTCATCACTTTTTTAAAAATATCGATATTCCATCCTGCAACATCATGCAAAAGTATTTGTTTGTCCAGTAACTTAAAAACGAAATTAATTATTGTCTATATTAAGCAATTAAAGAAATTAAGGTAAATGTTTATTGAGAAAGGTTATTGATTATGGATAATAAAGTTGTAATGGATACAATGTGGGTTCTGATTACTGCCATGTTGGTGTTTTTTATGAACCTTGGTTTTGCTTCAGTCGAATCAGGTTTTGCTCGAGCGAAAAACTGCGTCAATATTATGTCGAAAAATTTCGTTGTATTTGCAGTGTCATCGCTGGGTTTCTTATTCATAGGCTGGGGTTTAATGTTCGGTGACGGCATAGGATTAGTCGGCCTTAAGGGACTATTTTTCGTTGGCGGCGCAGACAATTCACCGGCAGTTGGTGATGCGTACAAAGGTGTTTATTCCGCCCTTTCATGGACAGGCGTACCTTTGTGGGCAAAATTTTTCTTCCAGTTAGTTTTCTGTGGAACCGCAGCTACAATAGTTTCAGGTGCAGTCGCAGAACGAATCAAATACATTTCCTTCATCATCTTTTCATTTGTGATGGCGATGTTTATTTACCCTGTTGTTGGTCACTGGGTTTGGGGCGGGGGCTGGCTTGCAAAACTGGGTATGTTTGATTTCGCAGGTTCGACTGTTGTGCACAGTATAGGCGGCTGGGCAGCTCTGGCGGGTGTTATTGTATTAGGACCACGTATCGGGAAATATGACAACGGCCACATCAAAGCAATTCCCGGCCACAACCTTTCTCTTGCAACTTTAGGAACGTTTGTTTTATGGTTTGGCTGGTTCGGATTTAATCCAGGTTCGACAATGGCCGCAGATCCAAATGCAATAGCACATGTTGCAGTAACAACAAATATTGCCGCTGCTGCGGGAATTATGAGTGCTACTATCTTGTCAACGCTGTTAATGGGAAAACCTGATTTGGGTATGACCCTTAATGGTTGCCTTGCAGGCCTTGTGGCAATTACCGCGCCTTGTGCCTTTGTGAGTGTTCCGATCTCCTTATTAATAGGTTTGATTGCGGGCGTACTGGTTGTTCTTGCTGTAATGACGTTTGATAAACTTAGACTGGATGATCCCGTTGGAGCATTATCAGTTCACTTAGTCAACGGTGTGTTCGGAACAATATGCGTAGGTTTATTCGCACAGGATAAACTTACCGGAACAGCAACAGGAAACGGCTTGTTTTATGGTGGTGGTTTTAAGCTTCTTGGTGCTCAATTAGCAGCTGTTGTATCTGTCGGCGCGTTTGTTTTCCTTGTCGCATTAGGAGTCTGGATGCTTCTTAAAGTAACAATGGGTATCAGGGTTTCACGTGAAGAAGAATTACGCGGGCTTGATATCGGCGAGCATGGCAATGAAGCTTATGCAGGATTCCAGATTTTTACAACTGAATAATATAACATACAAGCTCTATATAAAGGAGATATTAATATGAAACTGATTATAGCATATATCCAACCGTATAAATTAAATGATGTAAAACAATCTCTTTATAAAGAGGAAGTTTTCAAAATGTCTGTAACAAACTCTCTGGGTTGCGGGCAGCAAAAAGGATATCATGAATCGTATCGCGGCGTACCGATAGAAGTGAACCTCTTAAAGAAAATTCGTCTTGAAATCGCGGTAAATGACGATTTTGTCGAACGAACTATTAACGCGATTATCAAAGGCGCGAAAACAGGTCAAATCGGAGATGGTAAAATCTTTGTCCTGGATTTGCCTGAATGTATCAGGATTCGTACCGGCGAACGCGGACATGATGCGATTGGTTAATTAAAATAATATTTTAGACTTAATTAATTATCACTTCAGAGTCCTTAACGGGACCGATACCAGGCCCGGATTGTTATCCCGGGTCTGGTAGTTTTTTGCTACATATTTGTAGTTTTTAAAATAAAGCTACATATATGTATTAATATTTAGGTTTTCGCATATACGCAAATAATTACATAAATTATTCTCTTTCAAGCAGATACATTCAGGCATTTCCTCTTTTATTATATTGGCACACTAATTGCAATTGAAAGCACTTCATAAATTATTATGTTGAAAATCCTCAGAATAATTTAAGTGTATGTAATAGTAATTTGGTCCCTAAGAAAGATTCGGGAGACAATGAAGTGATAACAAAAAAAGGATCTGATAGGGTGCGTTTGCGCCTACTATTAGTTCTGCTTGTGGTGATAATGTTTACAGGCAGAATTAGTGCATCTGTAACAGAGCAAAACTCCTTAGTACAAACATCTAAGAACACAATAGATACAGGCGATACCTGCTGGATTCTTATCAGTGCTGCGCTTGTATTATTGATGACACCCGGTCTTGCGTTTTTTTATGGCGGACTTGTACGCCGCAAGAATATGCTATCGGTTCTTATGCAGTGTCTTATGTTAATGTGCATAATAACATTGCAATGGATATTGGTTGGTTATAGTTTATCATTCGGGCCGGATAAGGGCTCGATAATCGGCAGTCTCGAATGGCTTGGATTAAGAAATGTCGGTTTACAGCCGAATTCGGATTATGCTTCTACGATACCGCACCAGTTATTTATGATGTTTCAAATGATGTTCGCAATAATCACTCCAGGGCTCATAATTGGTGCATTTGCAGAACGAATGAAATTTTCTTCGTTTTGTGTATTTTCTTTATTATGGGCGACATTCATTTATGATCCGATATGTCACTGGATTTGGGGGGCAGGCGGTTTCCTGAAAAACGCAGGTGCATTGGATTTCGCCGGTGGTGCGGTTGTTCATATCAGTGCGGGAATGACATCATTAGCGGCGGCGCTTATTCTTGGCAGACGCCAGGGTTTTCCCGAAAATGTCTCGCCGCCTCACAATCTTCCTTTTGCGGTTTTAGGCGCAGGTCTTTTATGGTTTGGCTGGTTCGGATTTAATGCCGGAAGTGCTTTATCGGCTGGAACAGTTGCAGTAAGTGCATTTACCGCTACTCATTTGGCAGGAGCTGCCGCCGGGACTGTCTGGTCGATTCTTGATTGGCTTAAATTCAAGAAACCGACTACATTAGGAATGATTACCGGTACAATTGCCGGTCTTGCGGCTGTTACACCTGCTTCTGGATTTATTACTCCCGCCGGAGCGATTTGGATTGGAATTGGCGCGGGTATTTTCCCGTGGCTCGTAGTGACATATCTGAAAGCAAGATTTAATTATGACGATTCACTTGATGCTTTCGGTGTTCATGGTGTTGGTGGTATCTGGGGTACAATAGCCGCTGGAATCTGGGCTACAAAAGAAGTTAATCCCGCGGGGGCAAACGGTTTATTACATGGCAACCCGTTACAGTTGTGGATACAAATAAAAATGGTTCTTATCGTAGCCTTATTCTCTTTCGTAGCAGGTAGTTTGCTTCTGAAGTTTATCGATCTTGTAATGAAACTTAGAGTCACTGAGCATGAAGAAAG
>CAZMPL010000004.1:0-24603 GCA_964567805.1 uncultured Pirellulales bacterium
GTGCAACGAGCCAGTTTTTTATTAATCATGTAGATAACGATTTCCTGAATTATACCGGTGCTTCCAACCCGGGCTACGCGGTATTCGGAAAAGTTATCGAAGGAATGGATGTTGTTGATAAAATCGCTTCTGTAAAAACTACGATACGCAATGGCATGGCCGACGTTCCTGTGGAAGCGGTTGTTATAAATTCCGCAGTAATAATTGAAGAATAAATAAAGTTCCTTTAAGAGGAAGAATAATGTTTTATATTACGATTATTCAAGCAAGGCAAAAGAAAAGCGTTCTGTTTATCTTAATATCAGTAATATTTATTATCATGTCTAATGGATGCGCAAGTAATGAACTTTATGAGGCATGTTTTAATGGTGATATAAACAAAGTAAAATCATTGATTGATAAGAAAGTAAATGTAAATCAAAGCGCGCTCGCTGATACACCTCTTTGTGCAGCTTCTCTTCAAGGACATAAGGAAATTGTAAAAATTCTCTTGGATAATGGAGCTAATACGGAAGCCGGATTTGATGGAGACAGTAATCCAATAGATACTGAGTACACTCCTCTTTATGCAGCAGCTTTAAATGGGCACACAGAGATTGTTAAAATGTTATTGGAACATAATGCAAAAATAGAATCGAAATTTAATAAAAAATTTACCTCTCTTTATGTAGCTTCAAAATATGGGCATACTGAAACTGTAAAAATCCTCTTAGAGCATGGCGCCAATGTAAATGGTGCAAAAGATGGTGGTTATGCTCCTCTATATACCGCCGCTTATAATGGGAATATAGAAGTAGTAAAATTACTTTTGGAAAAAGGCGCAAATATAAACGCCGCCCTCAAGAATTATGGTGATACTCCACTTTATGCTGCATCTGAACAAGGACATGGTTATATTGTTTCACTTTTAATAAAAAATGGCGCGGAAATACAATCAAAAACAAAGGCTGATTATACTGCTTTATATACGGCAATTAATAATAATAATTTTGATATAGCAGAGAATCTCATTATACATGGAGAAGAGACACTGCTTATAGACAAGTATCCTCAAGATAAATATTGCAAGGCTGTTTTACATGAAATTAAAGCGTGGCGTTACGAAATGTTGGATGATACGAAAAATGCGATAGAAAATTATAGGATTGCGGCTGACATTTTTAAAGAAGTCTCTCCTGAACTAAAAAAGATGGTAAAGTATTTGTCCGGCCAAGCAAAAACACAAAAATTTATCGAAGGAGTCAGTCAGGCTTTTGCGGAAGGCTTGGTACAAGGTGCAGCTTCGTCTATGATGAGTTATCAGGCAAACACCAATAACATGCAAATGGCTCAAATTAATGCACTAAACTCTGCAAAACATGCAGGTAGCGGGCTTTCCGGATATTCTCATGCCATGACTTTATATAGCGATATGGAGCAACCATCTGCTACAGTTAGTTTTAAAAATAATCGTAACAAATTCTATACATCGGATAGTGATAAAGTCACAATGTTGAAATCTCTTTCAAGTCAATTCAACCAAATGAATAAATATAGTGAAGAATGTTCTGAATATTGTCAAAGAGTATTGGAATGTTATAATGACGTAAACCAAGATACTCCCCTTGAAGATCAATTGCGAGAAATTAAACGGCCTGTTATTTGGGATATAATGCAGCAATCTTTAGCAAATTCTCTATGTGTTGCATCTTGTTACGGAGATGATGAAGAAGTAAGAAATTTATTGGCAAGAGGTGTTTCATGTAATATGACGGAAAGAAACAGCGAATATTCAGCAATATCCTTAGCCGCAGAAAATGGGTACCTTGAAATCGTGAAAATACTTATTGAGCATGGGGCAGATATAAATGTATCTCAAAAGAATAGTCCACCACCTCTATACATAGCCTCCCAAGAAGGTAATACAGATATAGTTAAATATTTATTAGAAAAGGGAGCAAATATAGAAGCTCGATTTAAGGAACAGTATACGTCTCTTCTTGTTGCTTCAAAAAATAATCATATAGAAGTTGTTAAATTGCTTTTGGATTATGGAGGAGATATTAATACTGCTTCTGATAACGGAATAACCCCTCTTTATATGGCTTCTGAGTGTGGATACACTGAACTTGTTGAAATACTTATCGAACATGGAGCAAATATTAACTTAAAAAACAAAGAGGGTATGATACCGCTCGATATTGCTACTAAAAACGAGCATACGGAAATTATTAAATTATTACAAGCGGATATGGAAAGTAAATAAAAATGTATTTATTTCTGATTCAGCTATATTAAATTATTACTCAATACATCTGTAATAATAAATAACGATGTTAAATTTCATATAGAAAATATCGAATTAGAAAGAATTATCGTGAGCGTTGAAAATAAAGTAAAAATACAAACATCGATGGGTAACATTGTTATAGAGCTTGATGCTGAACAAGCACCAATTACAGTAAAGAATTTTCTCGGATATGTATCAAGCGGTTTTTATGATGGCTTGATTTTTCATCGTGTAATAAAAGGATTTATGATTCAGGGTGGCGGTTTTTCTCCTGATATGAATCAGAAAAAGACAAATGCTTCTATTAAAATCGAATCAGCCAACGGCTTGTCAAACGACAGGGGAACGATTGCTATGGCAAGAACAAACGTTCCTGATAGTGCAACGAGCCAGTTTTTTATTAATCATGTAGATAACGATTTCCTGAATTATACAGGACCTGCCAATCCGGGTTATGCTGTATTTGGAAAAGTTATTGAAGGTATGGATGTTGTTGATAAAATAGCATCAGTACAAACAACAAGACGAAATGGTATGTCAGATGTTCCTGTAGATTTGGTTGTAATCGAATCTGCAGTGATAATTGAAGAATAAGTAAAATTCTTTTTGAGAAGGAGAATAAAAATGAAAACGCTAAGGGTACCAGTCTGCATTTTGGCATTTATTATTTTCTCATTATTTTCATCTTTTTCTTTAGCACAGGAATCTGATAGCGGCTATAAAGCAGTTACCGCAGGTGAACCAAATATTCCGATTAAGGAATTAAAACTGTTACTGAAACCTCTTACAAAAGATGAACTAATTGTAGAGGCTGATGCCTGGCAGAATTTGTTAAAAAGCAAAATGCATGAAATTGCTAATATAGAAATTCAAATATTCAATATTTCGAGCAAGGATGAAGAGAAACAAATGATAGTAACCTCATCTAAGCTTCAAGGAGAAAAAACAGAAATTATCGATCTGTTTAAAGATGTAGTTCTCGCTGAGTTAAAAGATAAGGGAGGTGAAATAGAAAGTTATGAGACATATATAGATGCTGTTATCCGAAATAGTTACGGCAAAAATGATTGGAACGCTTTAAAAACAAGGATAATTGAATGGTTCAAATCGTCACAGGGTGGATTGCGATGGCTAAGCAATATAGTTTCTTTTCTTGTTATTTTAATAATTACTTTTATTTTATCCGGATTTGTAGGAAAAGTTACAAGAAAAGCGGTAACAAAGTCGAAAAAGTTTTCTGATCTTCTTAAACAGTTTTTTGTAAGCATAGCAAGTAAAACTGTTTTGGTAATTGGTTTAATTATGGCACTTTCGAGATTAGGTTTCGATATTGCACCGATACTTGCAGGTCTTGGAGTAGCTGGATTTGTTATTGGTTTTGCTTTGCAGGGAACTTTGAGCAATTTTGCTTCCGGTCTTATGATATTGATTTATCGTCCTTATGATGTCGGTAATGCTATAGAAGCGGCTGGAGTTGTCGGTATAGTACACGCTATGAATCTCGTTTCAACGACAATTAAAACTTTTGACAACCAGATAATTGTCGTACCGAATGGTTCCATCTGGGGCGGAGTCATAAAGAATATAACTGGAAGTGACACACGCAGAGTAGATCTGATGTTCGGAATAAGTTATAGTGACGATGTTTCAAAAGCTGAAAGAATTCTTACAGATATAATAACTTCCCATAAACTGGTTCTTAAAGATCCTGAACCGGTAGTAAAGTTACATGAACTTGGTGACTCTTCGGTGAATTTCATTTGTCGTCCTTGGTCGAAAACTGCTGATTACTGGACTGTTTACTGGGATATCACTCGCGCGGTAAAGGAAAGGTTCGATGTGGAGAAAATAACAATTCCATACCCGCAGCAGGATATACATCTGTATAAAGCCGACTAAAGAATGTAAGGGAAACATTATTAAAATCTTTTAAGGAGAATGAAGATGTTAAAAAAAGCATTACTTGCAGTGTGTTGTGTTTTTTCTGCTTCAGTTGTAATTGGCTGCGGTCCTCATGGAAATTTGACTGTAGCTGAAAAACAGCAGAAAATCAATGGCATGGAACAGGAAACCATGCAGAAACTTTATAAAGAAGCTCCCGACGCACAGGAAAAAGTAAAGAATGGCGCCGGTTATGCAGCTTTCAGCAATGCAAATGTGAATCTTATTTTCGCCAGCGCAGGTGGCGGATATGGTGTAGTCGTTGATAATGCAACCGGCAAACGAACATATATGAAAATGGGTATGGGCGGTGTCGGACTCGGACTTGGAGTCAAGGATTATCGAGTTGTTATGATTTTCAAGGATAAAACAACTCTCGACAACTTTATTGAAAATGGCTGGGATGTTGGCGCTCACGCAGACGCGGCCGCAAAAGCTGGCGAAACAGGCGGGGAAGCGAGCGGCGAAGGTGATTTAAGAAAAGGGATAGAAGTTTTCTCTATGACTGAATCTGGATTAGCTTTGCAGGCGACTATCGCAGGAACAAAATACTGGAAAGACAGCAAGCTGAACTAAAAAGCTTTTATCTTTCAAATTGATAATTTGAGTTTGCTTACATACTGGTGAGCTAAACGTGTTGGTTCGGGGATGCGATATTTAGTTGCACATGAAAGTGTAATATTTATCGCATCTTCGAGCAGACATTTATTTCCAACCGAAATAAAGACAGGTTTCACTTTTGCACGTGTTCTGACTACTGAACCGATTATTTCATTTTTGTCTTTGAGCGGAGACAATGCGCCTTTTTCGATGGCGGGCTCATCGAATTGGCCGATTAATCTGCTTTTAGCGCATCCAAAAGTTGGAATATCGAAAAAAAGACCCAAATGAGCTCCTAAACCCAATCTTCGCGGATGAGCTATTCCCTGGCCGTCAATCATGAATACATCAGGTGTAATTTTGAGTTTTTGAACGGCGGCAAGGCAAACGGGAGCCTCTCGGAACGAAAGCAAGCCCGGAATATAAGGAAAAGTCACTTTTTGAACCGAGCTTACGGTTTCAAGCACTTCAAAATTCCCAAATTTTAACACAACAATAGCAGTTATTATCTGTTTGCCATCCTTGCTGAATGCACAATCGAGGCCAGCGATGGTTTCAGGCTTAAACTTGATTTTTTGATGTTTTACCTGATTTGCGAGTTCTTTTTGCAGTGAAATCGCCTCGGAATAAGTCAGGTTCCAGTCGTGTAAATTCTGTATTTCCATGATTTTATTAGTGTACATTTAATATCAAAAAAGAAAAACATATTTTACCTTTTTAACAGGGTATGTTACAATTATTCATTTAGTTGTATTGAAAATTTTACGGTTATTAAGTTCAATCTCGAGGCAGGATGGCTAAAGCAACAGAAAAGGTAATTAAAATAACAGGTGCTTCAGAGCACAACCTGAAAAATATAGATGTTAACATACCACGCGATAAAATGGTGGTTATTACCGGTATAAGCGGCTCAGGCAAAAGCTCGCTCGCTTTCGATACGATTTACGCGGAAGGCCGCAGAAAATATGTCGAGTCGTTAAGTACGTATGCACGACAATTTCTCGAACAAATGCAGAAACCAGCGGTTTCCGAAATCACCGGTCTTCCGCCGACAATTGCAATCGAACAGCGAAGTTCGAGTTCGAATCCTCGTTCTACGGTAGCCACGACAACTGAGATTTATGATTATTTCAGGTTGCTTTTTGCCCGTGCGGGACAGCCTCACTGCTGGATTTGCGGCAAGGAAATAAAAAGTCAGCATCCTTCACAAATTGTCGAGTCGATTCTTTCCTTACCGCAGGAAACAAAAATACAGATTTGTGCCCCGATTGTATCCGGCAAAAAAGGTGAGCATAAAGATATTTTTACGAATATACAAAGAGAGGGTTTTGTTCGTGTTCGCATAAATGGAGAAATTTTCGATATACGAAATGTGCCTGAACTAAACAAGAACAAAACTCATAATATCGAAGCGGTTGTTGACAGGTTGATTATAAAAGATTCTGTCGGAGTTCGCTTATCTGATTCAGTCGAAACCGCGTTGAAACTCGCTGATGGAATAATTCTTATATTGTCTCAGGAACCTGATTCGGATAAAAAAAATGGCGGCAGTGGAGAATGGAAGGAAACAATTTACAGTGAGAAATTCGCATGTCCCGATCACCCGGAAGCAAGTCTTTCTGAATTGTCACCAAGACTTTTCAGTTTTAATAGTCCGTACGGTGCTTGTCAAAGTTGTGATGGTCTCGGCACAATTCTCGAATTCGATCCGGACCTGATTGTTCCCGATAAAAGTGTCTCGCTTGAAAACGGAGCAATTGATGCCTGGCGCAAAGGCGGCAAGAGGATGAACATCTTTTATAACAGGCTTGTCAAACGTTTCTGTAAAAAAGTTGGCATCGACAAATCCGTGCCGTACAGCCAGATTCCTGAAGATTTTAAAAGGATTTTATTTTACGGTACGAATGAAGAAGACGAGAACAAATACGGTGTATGGTTCGAGGGAATAATTCCAAATCTTACGAAGCGTTGGAAAAATACTACAAGCGAGTATGTTAAAACACGATTGCATAGTTATCTTTCAGAACAGTCTTGCCACGTTTGTAATGGCTCGCGTATCAGACCGGAAGCTGCTGCCGTACTAATCGGCGGTTTGAATATAAGTCAGCTTTCTTCGCTGAGCGTGGAAAAGGCACAGATTTTCTTTGGCAAGCTGAAGCTGGATAAGGAAAAAACAATAATCGCCGCTGCAATAATAAAAGAAATAAAAGCAAGATTGAAATTTCTTATGGATGTAGGTCTTGGATATCTGACACTGGACAGAAAAAGCGGCACGCTCGCCGGTGGGGAGGCTCAACGAATCCGCCTGGCAACGCAGGTCGGAAGCGGCCTTGTCGGGGTATGTTATGTTCTTGATGAACCAACAATCGGCCTTCATAAACGCGACAATGACAGGCTTGCTGGAATATTGCGGCAGCTTACGAAAATCGGCAATACGGTTATTATCGTCGAACATGATGAGGATATAATCAGGGACGCGGATCATATTATCGATATAGGCCCGGCCGCGGGAACACAGGGTGGTGAATTGGTCGCGCAGGGAAGCATGGAAGATATTGGAGCGTGCAGCAGGTCACTAACCGGCCAGTATCTCAGCGGGAAAAAGAGTATTGCATTACCTCTACAGAGAAGAAAATACCGTTTATCGAATTGCATCGAGATAAAAGGTGCGGCACACAATAATCTTAAAAACATAGATGTAAAATTCCCTCTTGGTGTATTTACATGTGTTACAGGTGTTTCAGGTTCTGGAAAAAGTTCTCTCGTAAATGAGATTCTTCTGAAGGCAATGAAACGCAGGTTATATAATTCCCGAGAAAAACCCGGTGAATATAAATCTATTCTTGGTATTTCTCAGATCGATAAAGTAATCGAAATAGACCAGTCACCAATTGGTAAAACTCCGCGAAGCAATCCCGCGACATATACGGGGCTTTTCGATGTGATACGAAAGTTATTCAGTATGACACGCGAGGCAAAAATTCGCGGCTACAAACCCGGTCGATTCAGTTTCAATGTAAAAGGCGGCCGCTGTGAATATTGCATGGGACAGGGAACAAAGAAAATAGAAATGCACTTTTTGCCCGATGTATATGTCACCTGCCAGAACTGTAAAGGTACGAGATTCAACCAGGATACTTTGTCGATTACATACAAAGGTAAAAATATCTCTGACGTGCTCGATATGCGCATTGAAGAAGCAATCGAATTCTTCGCGAATTTTCCAACCATAATCAGGATATTAAAAACGCTTATGGATGTCGGCCTCGGGTATGTTCAGTTGGGACAGGCCTCGACGACTCTTTCAGGCGGCGAAGCTCAACGTGTAAAACTTTCCGCAGAGCTTGGTAAAACCGGCACAGGTCATACATTATATATACTGGATGAGCCTACAACGGGATTGCATTTCGCTGATATTCACAATCTTCTTAATGTTTTACAGAGATTAACTGATTGCGGAAACACTATAATTGTGATAGAACACAATCTTGATGTAATTAAAATGGCAGATTATATTATTGATCTTGGTCCGGAAGGCGGTGAAGCAGGCGGCCAGATTGTCGCTACAGGCTCGCCTGAGGAACTGATTAAAAATACGGATAGCTATACTGCTAAATACTTGAAGGATACTCTTAATAAGAAATAAGATGTGGGATTCACAAATACGTGACATCGAGGACTTAAAAAGATTAAACTCACAGCTTGGTCTCTCTGTGAAAGTTCAGGAAGATATTTCTGTATTGTCAAAACCTGTCCATGCCGGGAAATTAAAAATTCCTAATTCGCTTGCAGTACAACCAATGGAAGGTTGTGACGGTGATTCGCTTGGCAGACCGGGAGAACTTACATTAAGACGAAACAGGAGATTTGCCGCTGGTGGAGCTGGTTTGATATGGGTCGAAGCAACCGCGGTTGTACCCGAAGGAAGAGCGAACCCAAGACAGCTCTGGATAAACGAAAATAGCAAAAAAGATTTCGCCGCTATGGTCTCTATGATGAGAAAAACCGCTGCTGAAATTTTCGGGCAAGACCACAAACCTGTGATTGTAATTCAACTTACACATTCAGGTAGATACAGTAAGCCGGAAAAAGAAAGTTATCCTATTATACCACAACGTGATCCGTACAAAGACCAGATGAGACCTCGGCCAGCACCTGATCCGAACAGGCAAAGTAAAATATCACAGGACTGGCCTGTAGTATCTGATGAGTATCTCGATAATTTGCAGGAAGCTTATGTGAAAGCCGCGAGACTTTCATTCGAGGCCGGATTCGATGCGGTTGATATAAAATCATGTCACGGGTATTTAATAAACGAGCTTCTTGGGTGTCATAATAGAAAGGGGAAATACGGCGGCTCATTCGAGAATCGGACAAGGTTCCTGCTGGAAACTATCGATAAGATTCGAAATGAACCTGGTCGTGATGCGACAGTGACTACTCGTCTTGGTATATATGACGGCATACCATATCCTTATGGTTGGGGAGTTGATAAGGAAGACTATAGAAAACCCGATTTATCTGAACCGATAAGACTTATAACGGAATTGCAGAAACGCGGCGTTGATTTACTGAATATAACAATCGCGAATCCTTATTATAATCCTCACTTAAATCGGCCTTTCAACAAACCTGCAACTGGAGGTTACGATGAGCCGGAGCATCCTTTGATTGGTGTAAACAGGTTATTAGATTTAACGGGTCAGGTACAAAAACAATTTCCGAATATGGCAATAGTTGGATCTGGTTATAGCTGGCTCAAAACATTGCTCCCGAACGTTGCGGCGGCTTATATTTCAAAAGGTCTTGTAACTCTGGTTGGCGCTGGAAGAATGGCTTTTGCTTATCCTGATTTTGTAAAGGATATCATTCGAAGTGGGAAGATGGATCCCAAAAAGGTCTGTGTTGGATGCAGTCTATGTACACAAATAATGCGTGACGGAGGCATGACCGGTTGTGCTATACATGATAAAGAAATATATGGAAAAGTTCTTAACGTAACAAAAAAAAACGATTAAAATAAAAAAGATAATTCTGGAAGGACTCTTGAATGGAAAAACCAGTTGCGATTATCACAGGAGCGAGCAGAGGAATTGGTAAAGCAATTGCCATGGAACTGGCTTCGATTGGTTATAACCTTGCTGTTAACTATTTTGATTTTACAGGCAATGGCGAACCTGATGAGTCACACGCCAGGCAAACACAGAAAGAAATTGCAGAACTTGGTGTTGAGTGCGAGATTTTACGTGGTGATATCAGCAAGCCGGATGACCGAAAAAAACTGGTCAAATTAACAAGAAACAAATTCGGCAGATGCAATATGCTGATAAATAACGCAGGAGTTGCACCATCGAAAAGAGTTGATTTACTCGAAGCAACAGAAGAAAGTTATGATAGAGTAATGTCAATCAATCTCAAAGGACCATATTTTTTGACACAGCTTGTCGCAAACTGGATGATAGAGCAAAAGAAAACCAATCCGGAGCAGGCGTTCAGAATTGTTAATACAGGTTCGATGTCCGCATATACAAGCTCACCGGCGAGAGGAGAGTATTGTGTTAGCAAAGCTGGTATTGGTATGATGACATTGCTTTATGCCGACAGGTTGGCCGAATATAATATCGGAGTGTTTGAAATCAGACCCGGTATTATTCAAACCGATATGACCAGCGTTGTAAAAGACAAATATGATAAACTGATTGCAGAAGGAATTACACCAATAAAAAGATGGGGACAACCGGAAGATATTGCAAAAGTTGTTGGAGCAATCGCGGCAGGCAAACTGGATTTCTCAACAGGCCAGGTCATTAACGTAGATGGAGGCTTTCATTTTAGAAGGCTTTAATTACTTCGGATATTAAGCTGTAAACAGAGGCATTTATGGAAAATAAGCATAAATTCAACATTCATACATACAATACGATAATAGTCGGGTCTGGTGCAGCCGGGATGAATTGCGGCGTTCATTTATGTGAATTCATGGAACAGAAGGGAATTAAAAATCCCGGAAACAGAATCGCTGTAGTGACATCAGGAATCGGACTTGGCGCGTCCCGCATGAGCGGCTCAGATAAGCAGACGTATTACAAAATTGGAACAAGTCCCGATATAGCCGATAACGCGGAAGAATTCGCCAAAAGTCTTACAGCGGCGGGGTGTTGTCATTATGATACAGCTTTAATAGAAGCGATAGGTTCTTTACGGGAGTTTTATCATCTTGTTCAGGCTGGTGTACCTTTTCCGACAGATTCAATGGGGACATTTATCGGATACAAAACCGACCATGACCCGTATGAACGTGCTACTTCAGCCGGACCGAAAACGAGCAGGTATATGAGCGAGTGCCTCCAGAGGCAGCTCGAACGGTATGATGTAAAAATTTATGACAGGCAGGAAACTATTCATTTACTAACTTTTGGTTCCGGAGAGCAGAAACGTATTATAGGAATTGTTACGATAGACAAAACGAAAATTGATGATTTGTACGATGGTATAAATGTGTTTCTTTGTTCTAATATTGTTTTAGCTGCTGGTGGTCCAGGCAAGCTTTACAAAACATCTGTTTATCCGGAAGGTCAAGTCGGGATTCATGGTTTTGCATTTAAAGCTGGTTTGGTTGGAGTAAATCTTACAGAATCTCAATTCGGTCTTGCCAGTACGAAATTTCGCTGGAACGTTTCAGGAACTTATATGCAGGCGATTCCAAGGATTTTCAGTACGGATAAAGATGGAACAACCGAGAATAATTTCCTGGCTGATTATTTCCCGACAATGAGCAAGATGGCGACTGATATTTTTCTGAAAGGTTACCAGTGGCCATTCGACCCGCAAAAAATTGAGAATCTTCAATCTTCATTAATTGATATTCTCGTATTTAATGAAACTCAGCAGGGCAGGCGAGTATTCATGGATTTCCTTCATAATCCAGTTGGAAATGAATCGATGGATGGATTCGATATCGAGTTACTTGAGCCGCAGGCAAAAGAATATTTACAAAAAGCCGGTGCGTTACAGAATACTCCAATCGAACGTCTTGCTCATATGAATTCTCCCGCGATTGAAATTTACCTGGAGCATGGAATTGATTTATATTCCGAACCACTTGAAATCGCGGTTTGTGCCCAGCATAATAACGGCGGATTTGCTGTCGATAAATGGTGGCAATCGAATATTCCTCATACTTTCATCATTGGAGAAATGGCGGGAACTCACGGTGTGAAACGTCCCGGAGGCTCGGCTTTGAATGCTGGACAAACCGGCGGATTGCGAGCGGCGGAATTTATCGTAAATGTTTACGGTTCAGAAATACCAGATTATTCCGGAATAGATATTGAAATTAAAAAACAGATAAATGAAGTTTTAGATTCATTCACGCCTAAAAAAGATACCAATGTTATGAACAGCTTAAATCCCCAGAATGTGTTGGAAGAAATCAGAAACAGAATGACAGCTTCTGGCGGACATATCAGGGAATTAAATAGTGCTCAAGAGGCACTGAATGATATAGTTGAACTTTATAAAGAAATAAAAAAACAGGGATTCAATTTCGAAAACAATATATCTTTAGTTCAGGCAATTCAAGCGGAACATATGGCTATAACAAGCATTGCATATCTAAAAGCAATTGTTGAATTATTAAAGCAGGGTGGCGGCTCGCGAGGTTCTCATCTTGTTTTAGATAAAAAAGGAATCGAGATTCATTCAAACGTAATCGACAAATCTACGGGGGAGCCTTTAAGATTCAAACCTGAAAACAAATCGCTTAAAAATTCAATCCTTCAAATTGAATATGATGAGACTTCACCTGATTTATTCAAAAGCCAGACAATCGAATTAAGAAAAGCTCCATACGGCAGAAAAGCCTTCGAACCAGCCTGGCGTGACTATAGAGAAGGAAAAATTTATTCTTAATAAGATTTATTAAAAATTACTAAATCTTAATTATCTAACTTCATAATTACAGTCGGAATACCGGCGGGATTTAATCCTCCATCTTTAAAATCGGTAAACCCAAAGTCCATATATAACTTTCTTGCGGCTTTGCCTTCTGTTATCGAATTGTCAAAAGTTTGTACGAAAATACTTGTTTGCCTGTCAAGTTTTTCAATAGCGAATTCAAGTAACTTGCGGCCAAGTCCCATTCCGCGAAATTGTTTAGAGACTGCAAGCCATACTATTTCATTTGATTCTCTTGAAATAATTATACCGCCTTTTAATGACTCTATAGTATCGCCTGAATGCGAATGAATACAGAATGCAGTTTTATTTAATATGGCATTTCTCAAAGCATTTTGGAAATCCAATATATCTGCCATAGGACCGAATAATGACTCGACTTCCCTTGCGAGAAATAACCATGCATTGAAATCATATAATTTAGAAATACAAACTTTATTAATATGTCAATCTCGTAAGTTAAAATAAAAATCTGATAACGAATTTTATTTAACAGCAACGACCTGTTTTACTCCCGGGACTCTTTCTTTAAGAATTCTTTCGATTCCCATTTTCATAGTCATTGTTGCGCCTGGGCAGCCCTGGCAAGCGCCCTGTAAGCGGACATTAACTGTTTTATCTTCTTTTATACCGACCAGTTCGACATCGCCGCCGTGAGCCTGGAGGCTTGGTCTGATAGATTCGATTATTTCACTTACCTGTTCTTCGAAGGTACTTTCATTTTTTTCGTTTACGGAATCGCCGCAACCACATTTATCACACATTATAAAACTCCAAAAAATAAAAATGTTTATCAGGATTATAGCAATATTTTGAATTCTGACCAGTAATTTTTTATACGATTGAAAAATCAATTTGTATTGAAAAAAAGGATAAAATTGAAGAAATTGGTAAAATTTGCCGAAAATATTTGACAATAATGAACATTAATTCGTATAATATCTCTGTAATTGTCTGAAAAGCAGGCTGTTACAACCCTGAAACACGGCGGGAGCCGTGGTTACGCAATTATGGCAGGGCATTAAAAACTCCCGGTAGTTTGGTTGATTTTCGGGATGAAAATCGCTTGGATTATCGGAAATATTGTTTGGAGCCATAATAAGTTGGAATAACGTTTGGGACTGAAATTTTGCGGCGTAGGCAGAATTAAGTTCCGTATTAGTTGATCAGGAAAGGTATAATAATGACTTCCATTTCTGCTGTTTCGGCACCTATTGCCGAAAAATCACAAATTAAAACCGGTGCCCGTATATTAGTCGATACACTCATCGAACTTGGTGTCGATACTATGTTTGGATATACCGGGGCTTCGGTTATACCAATTTTTGATGAAATCATGAAAAAATGCACAGTATCCTCAAATGTTTCGCTGCAAAGTCAAACAGGGACTTTCGCAATGCCGGAGGTAATGGTAAAATATAACAAAAATTTTAATCAGGAATTTCGGAGAACAAAAATGTCTGAAAAATCAACAAACACAAAAACAGGCGCACAAATCGTTGTCGATACACTCCTCGAACAGGGTGTCGATACGATGTTCGGCTATACAGGCGGCGTGGTTCTGCCTTTATTCGACAAATTATATGATGCACCGATAAACTTTATTGTACCTCGTCATGAGCAGGGTGGCTGTCATATGGCTGATGCTTACGCACGTGCCAGCGGCAAAGTCGGTGTTGTGTTGGCAACAAGCGGCCCGGGTGCATGCAATCTCGTTACTGGACTCGCTACCGCTATGATGGATTCGGTTCCTATGGTCGCGTTTACCGGTCAGGTTCGTACGGAACTCATCGGAAACGATGCATTTCAGGAAGCTGATATTACTGGAATTACAAGGCCTATTACGAAATATAACAGCATTGTAAAAGACACAAAGGACCTTGCTCGTACAATAAGGGAAGCATTCCATATCGCTTCTACCGGAAGACCGGGGCCAGTGCTTATTGATTTACCTGTTGATGTTTCAGTTGGTTCATGTGATATGAACAATTCATCGGAAATAAGACTTCCAGGTTATCATGTTTCGAGCAAAGGTCACTCAAGGCAAATTTCCAATGCTGCCAGCGCGATAAATAAGTCGGAAAAACCGGTTCTTTATGTCGGCGGCGGCGTTGTTATCGCCAACGCAAGTAAAGAAATGAGAGAATTTGTTGAGAAGGCACATTTACCTGTTACGATGACTCTTTTGGGTTTGGGAAGTTATGACCAGACAAGGCCTGAGTCACTCGACATGCTTGGTATGCACGGCTCGGCTTATGCGAACTATGCCGTTCAGGAATGTGATTTACTTATTGCAATCGGAGCACGTTTTGATGACAGAGTTACTGGTAATATTAAAACATTTGCTCCCAACGCGAAGATAGTTCACATTGATATCGATCCCGCAAGCATTTCGAAAAATGTTCAGGTTGATATTCCAGTCGTCGGTGACGCGAAAATCATTCTCAAAGAATTGACCAAACAGGTCGAATACAGGGAACGAGAAGGATGGTTCAAAAAGATTGCCGAATGGAAGAAAAAATATGGATTTGCATTTGATAAAAAATCAGCGACTATTAAGCCGCAGTATGTTATCGCAGAAATATGCCGACAGACAAAGAATAAAGCTATAATTACAACCGGCGTAGGTCAAAACCAGATGTGGACGGCTCAATTTTATAAATTTACCGAGGCTCGACAATTTATTACATCGGGTGGTCTCGGTACGATGGGATTTGGTTTGCCGGCTGCAATTGGTGCGCAAATCGCAAGACCTGGCGAGCTTGTTATTGATATTGACGGTGACCATAGCTTTAATATGACTATGACGGAACTTGCGACCGCGGTTGAGCATAAATTACCGATTAAAGTCTGCATTCTGAATAATGGTTTTATGGGTATGGTTAGACAATGGCAGGAACTATTCTATGGCAGACGTTATTCGAAAAGCTATCTCAAGAATCCTAACTACGAGGCATTGGCTAAAGCAATGGGAGCGGTTGGAATGACAGTAGATAAAAAATCTGATGTTCCAAAAGCTATTGAACAAATGCTCAGGGAAACGCAGCCTTGCGTTGTTGATTTCCGCGTTGAACCTGAAGAAAACGTTTGGCCTATGGTTCCGGCCGGCAAGAGCTTGAATGAAATGAACGGGCTTGATATTCTGGAAAGATTAATATAAAAAAGTGAATAGAGATTAGTGAATTGTGAATAGAATGTCAGCCCATGATGAATAAAAGAAGATGGGCTAAAGCCCATCCTACTTAAGGGAAATATTATGAAACATATAATAAGTGCATTAGTTGAAAATAAACCCGGTGTTCTGGCTCATGTTGCCGGAATGTTCGCCGCACGCGGATTTAACATTGATTCGCTCGTTGTCGGTCGCACTGAAGACCCTGATTTAAGTCGAATGACAATCGTTGTTATCGGTGACGATAGAATTGTAGAGCAGGTTCGCAAACAGTTGGCAAAAATTATTCCTGTCGTTAAAGTTCAGGATTTCGTTGGCCAGCCTGTCGTCGCACGTGATTTGATGTTGATTGCGGTTGCGTGCACGCCGGAACAGAGGCCGGAAATTCTATCTGTGATAGAAGTCTTCAGAGCAAAGGTTGTGGATATTGGCCAGAAAATCATTATGATAGAAGTCAGCGGCCCGGAAGACAAGATTGAGGCTTTTATGAACATGTGCAGGCCTTACGGTATAAAGAGTGTCGCAAGAACCGGCACAATCGCAATGCCGAGGTACGACAAAATAGATTATAGAACTCCAAGAAATGAAAATGAAAAAGACTCGTAAATCATGGAGAGATAAATTAGAAAATCCTCATGAAGGCCTTCCGAAAGTAGTCGAAGGCCCGGAAAAATGGAAAAAGAGGTTCGGGGGCACGAGAGTTCTTGTGCCCACACCTCTTCTTGTCGATAAAGTTATAAGAACAGTAAAAAAAGGAAAACTCATTACTGTAAATCAAATAAGAGAAAAATTGGCCAAAGAGTTCAAAGCTGATTCTACCTGTCAGATTACGACAGGTATTTTTATTAGAATTTGTTCCGAAGTCGCAGAAGAAGATTTAAAGGCCGGCAAAAAACATGTCACTCCATACTGGCGAGTACTTAAATCAGACGGCAGCTTAAATCCCAAATACCCAGGCGGTATTGACGCACAAGCAAAATATCTCAAATCAGAAGGTCACGAAATCGTTACATCTAAATCCTCAAAACCTCCAAAAGTAAAAGGTTATGAAAACATTCTTGTTTAATAATTTGTTCAGATAATCATACTGCCAACCTGGTAAACAATAAGTGTGATTACATATGCCAGTGCGGTAAGGCCGAAGAATTGGAACATTGCCCAGCCCCATGAATTTGTTTCCTGTTTTGTCATTGCGACAGTCGCGACACACGGCGCGTAAATAAGGCAGAAAAGCATAATACAGAAGCCCGTCAAAGGAGTATAATGCGCTCGAAGCTTTTCACGAAAAGTCATATTTGCCAGTTCCGGGTCAGAGACGGAATATGCAATTGCCATTTGCGAAACGAAAAGCTCCTTAGCGGCGGTTGCACCGATTAGTGCCGTTCCGATTTTCCAGTCGAAACCAAGTGGTTTTATCGCTGGCTCAATTACTTTTCCAATTCTTCCTATTGCGGAATATTCCAATTCCTGTCCACGAGATAGTTTATCAGCAGGTTTCGGATAACTCATTGCGAACCATAAAATTATTGAAGCTGCTAAAATTATCGTACCGGCTTTTTTCAGATACATCCAGCCTCGCTGCCACATGTGAATTGAAATCGATTTGAAAGTTGGCAAGCGGTAGGGCGGCAATTCCATTACAAACGGAATCGATTCACCTTTAAAAATTGTCAATCGTAATACCTTAATACTGATTACGGCTAATATAATTCCTATGATATAAATTAGCCACATCATCGGGCCGTACAAATTCTTCGGAAAGAACGCCGGTATTATAAGAGTGTAAATTGTTAATTTCGCACCGCAGCTCATGAGTGGAATTACCATTATCGTTGCAAGCCTGTTGCGTTTATTTTCGAGTATTCGTGTTGCCATAATAGCCGGAACTGAACAGCCAAAACCTATTATCATTGGAATGAAGCTTTTTCCGTGCAAACCGATTTTGTGCATTATGCGATCCATGATAAAAGCAGCTCTTGCCATATAACCTGAATCTTCCAGAAACGCAATCATCATAAATAGAATAAGAATGTTTGGCAAAAATACTATTACGCCGCCAACTCCGCCGATTACGCCATCGACCAGAAGTGATTTGAGCCAGTTCTCGCTTCCTGCCGGCCAAAAACCAGAAATTGTATTTCCAAGCCACCCGAATAAATGTTCGAGCCAGCTCATTGGAAAACTTCCAAGCTTGAATGTCAGGAAAAAAGTTAAATACATTAAAAGCAGAAATATCGGAAGACCAATAACGCGATGGGTAACAACCGCGTCAATCATGTCACTGTAATTATGCCGCAATTCGGCGGTAGTTTTAATCGTCTCCTGGCAAGCACCGGAGATATAACCGTACCTTCTGCCCGCCATATAAATATCTGGATTTTCTCCGAGAATATTTTTCAGTGATTCAAAAGAAAAAGTCACAATATCTTTAACTGAACTGCTTTTGATGTGTTTACTTATGTCATCATCCTGTTCGAGAAGCTTTATCGCGAGCCAACTTGTTCGATATTTTTGTGATAATTCAGGTTCCTCTGCAATTAGTACTTTTTCAATTTTTTCAAGTTCATGCTCAATTTCGTCGCCATAATTAATTTTATGAACACGCGGCTTGTGTGGCTTTTCATATGTTTCTATAACCGCGTCGAGCAAAAATTGTTTGCCCTGACCTTTGGTTCCTACCATTCGTACAATTTTGGTTTCCAACAGCGTGGATAATTGCTCTATATCGAATACGAGGCCTCTCTGTTCGGCTATGTCACTCATATTGAAAACGAGTAAAAGAGGGACATCCATTTCCATGAGCTGCATATATAAATACAGGTTTCGTTCTATTCCTGACGAATCCACGATATCTACTACTACATCGGGTTTTTCATCGAGAATAAAATTTCGAGCGACAAGTTCCTCTTCTGAAAATGCGGTTAGACTATAAGTACCCGGCAAGTCAACGAACGTTATTTCATAATCTCCTATGCGGCAGGTACCTTGTTTTTTCTCGACAGTAACACCGGGATAATTGCCTACATGTTGGTGAGAACCTGTTAGAAGATTGAATATTGTAGTTTTGCCGCTGTTAGGATTACCGGCCAGAGCCGCTGTTATCTTTTTCATTGTCACAGCCTGAAACCATTATCTTATTTGCCATTCCCCGGCCAAGCATTACCTTAGAGCCTTTTACATTAATTACAAATGGCCCGGGATGGCTATTACTAACTACTGATATTTCAACGTCTGATACGAGACCCATCGATGCGAGCCGGTTGTTTAATCCTCGCCCCGCTTCTATGGTAACGAGCTTTGCTTTTTCACCTGAACGTATTTTCGAAAGAGGTATTATTTCTTTTTGCTTCATGTTTATTTCTTCTCTGCCTTTTTCTTCTTTTCGCAGAATATTTTAAATTCTTCAATCATATTATGCCCGTCTTTATTCCTTTTGCCTACGAACTCGACAAAGGAAAGCAGCTTCGTGATAATATCCGGCCCGAGAGCATGTTCTGCCTTGCACGCCGCCTGCTGGGCAATTTCTTTGTTTACATCGAGTATTTCGATGAAAAACGATTTTAATATTTCATGTTTATTGGCAATTTCAGCAGCCGTTAATTTACCTGATTCAGTCAGGCTGATATAATTATAAGGCTGATAATTTACCAGATTCTTCTCTTTGAGTGCACGTAAAGCGCCGGTAACTGATGCTCTCGAAACCCCAAGGTCATCTGCAATGTCCCTGCTTCGAGTTACATTACTATCACCTGCAAGGTTATATATAGACTCGAGATAATCCTCGAGTGATGAACTCAAATTTTCATTTTTTACTGCCATAAAAAATATTAATTTAATAAAGTAAGCTAATACTAATATAGTTAGGCATGCCTAACTTGTCAAGGAGTAAAAGGAAAATATTTTATTAAATTATTCAATGGGAAAGAAAAATAAGCTGTAAATGCTTGTGTTATATATGTTTATCTCGGGTGGATGATTTTGTAGAAATTATTTTGGTTATATTTTTTTTTCGATTATAGAGGTAGAGATATTAATGTGTTATCGAATACATGATAATATTTATGCCCATTCGGATAGATTGTTCGTATTTGATAGGTCCGAAATGGGTGCAATCGTTATCACACCAGCCGCAGTGAATATCGTGAGAACTTAATAATACCGCCAGACGTTCATTAATAAATATGCCTCGTGCTCCGTGCGGCTGTCCCTGCATGTACGGCAGGCCTACGTCACCAAGGTCAAATACGTTATGAAATACTTCATGCGATTTGGGAATTGTTTTTACTGAACCTCTTCCAAAAACATTTTCCAAAAGGTCGTATGCGCTTCTGAAAAAGAAGTCTCCTCCTGAACCTACGACGCAATCTTCCATAAATAAAAATCCACCGCGTTTTATATAATCCCGCAAATTGTCTTTCTGGTTTTGTGTGAATCTGAATTCATTTTCATCTGTCATAAATAGGAAAGGATATTTAAATAATTTATCCCTGTTATCAAAAGTCACTATATCATTGAATTGATTTTCAGTACCTAAAGAAGGTTCGAAACCGTCATTTTCATTAACATAAGGAATCGGTTTTGTCGTACATCGTATTACAGTGCTGAGACGTCTCAGAAGGTTTCTTTCGCCTCCAGGCCTGGCATTCCATATATCAGACCCCAGACCTCTTCCCTGAACTATTATTGGAGTGAATTTTACTCTTGGAAAAACGAAATCGTATTTTTCAAGATCATCTATTTCCTGTTTCCTGTTTGCTGCATTGCAAATATTTCCAGACAATAATATTCCCGCGGCAGTTTTGGAAGCTGTTTTAAGAAAATCTCGTCTGTTCATTTTTCGTTACTCCTTTGTTTCAAGAAAAAATTTGGAAGACGCAAGTCCGTCTTTTAAATCAATGATATATCGCCATGGCTCTTTTGATGGTTCACCATCACCATTATCGTCGAGCACAGGTGTTTCATTCAAAAGCAGTTTTTCTTTACGATACCAGTCTTCAACATTTTTCGATGTAGATATGAATACTTCCAATATTGATTTTTTCCCGTCATTATCAATATCTGTTTCAGTATTATTTAATGCGGATATAAAAGATTCGCCGAATTTTATACTGAAACTTTGCTGGTCTGTGCAACTGCAAATTATTATTCTGCCTTTTGCTGAAAGCTCTTTTACCGCAAGACCGGCGGCGGGGCAGTCAAGAACGATAAGCATTGAAGCCGCTTTAATATTTTTTATTAACTCTCCCATTTCCTTCTGTGTGACATCATCATTAGGCAAGTTAAAACGTAATTGCTTATTCACAACATTTGCCTGTCCTGTATAATAAAAAATAAACTTATCTTCTGGTTTTATTACAGATTCGAAATCGGTGATTACTTTTTTAACGTTTGCAAAATGCGAGTTGTTTGCATTGTTATTTTCTGCTTTATCAGGAATTAGGATTTTCATTGTATCGAATGTAACTTCTGTATTATTCAATAGATATGTTTGCAGGTCTATAGTTGTTTTGGTTCTTGCCAGCTTGTTTTGCGGGTCTTTGTTTATCCCGTTAATAATTAGCGCATAAGTTTTACCTTCGGCTGTTTGAACAAAAATCGAAGATAAACTTAATACCGCCAATATCATTGCAAATTGTAAATTTCTTCTAATCAAAATAAAATCCTCATACAAGTCCTTTAGCTCGCCTGATAAACCATTCTATACTCAAAAGTATGCAGATTAATCCCAATAAATACCAGTTAGGCCAGATACTGATAATACGGGTTGTTTGGCCGACCTGTGTTTGAGCATCGAATGATTTCACGAGTTCGTTATCGACATCGTCACAATATATATAAGTTGCGTTTATCTGTTTTGCAAGTTTTTGCAAATACTGCTCGTTGAACCTTGTATCACTCATTTCTGTCTTTCGGGAAGGCAGATTAACCGCGATGGCTTTTTCCCCGAGAAATACGCCGCTGTATTCCGCCTGTGCGGAAGCAACTATTCGGTCTGTCTGTAAATTATCGATCTCAGTGACATAATATCCCGAACCTGATGGTGACATTGAGTAAATCTGATTGTTTATATTAAGAAGGACATTTGCCTGAGATACAGGTGAATAAGTTTTGTCACGAACATACGCGGTGAACTTTACTTTGTTATCATCTGTGTTTTGTCTTTCAGCGAACAGTTCGACTCCCGCTGATTTAGCGGGAGATTGTCCAAGATAAGAAGTAAGTTGTGACATGAGGCTGTATAACCAGCCTCCATTTTTATCTTCACAATACCATGAAAACAGTTTCGATATATTCAAGAGGCATACTTTACCCCGGCCGATTCGCTGAATAATGATTAAAGGATTTTTCCCGGAAGCGGCCAGCGTGCTCGATGTAGGCTTGATTTTATCGACATTGTAATATGCTGAAGCAGCAAAATCGAAGAACGGAATATCTTCTTCAGGCAAAATAATTTCGTAATTACCTTCTACCGATAATTCCACTTGCTTCGGATCAGGCGGCCATAGTTTTGGTTCGGTTGGATTGAAAATTACAGGAAGTAATAATTTTGCTTTTGGATTATCCCAGCCGGCCGGACCATATTCCTCTCTGCCGGGCAGCATAATCAGGCCTCCGCCTCGTTGAGCCACGAAATTATACAAACCTGTTATCTGTTGGTTACTCAATGCATCTATACAGAAATTTCCTAAAATGATAATATCGTATTTGTTGAACTGATCCTCTGTTTCAGGTAATCGAGCGTAATTCAATACTTTTTTGACAGAAGAAGATTGTTCGACCGTTTTTATTGCGTCGAGACAGAAATCCAGATGTATTCTCGGATCCAGGGAAAGTACCTGCCTGATTTTCCCAACATTAAATTCTGCCGCCTGCGAATAATATAAAACATTCAAATCCTCGTTTTCCACAACGTCAACGAACGTATTATAAATATTATTCGTCGTATTTACTTCGTTTTCTATTGTTTTTATGCGAGCTGTGATATTATGAGTACCTAATATATCGGCTGAGACTGTAAATTGTACAGATACATTTTGACTTTCCCTGTTATCTGCATTCGTAAATTTACTTGCAGTGACATTAGCTGAATCGATAACAAGATTGTCTTTGAGAAGTTCGATAGTGACTGAATCTTCGACAAGATTGTTTGCGGCCGCGACAATTTCGACATTATAAATCGAATCGACCATCGCTTTTATTGGAGCTTTCACTGTTTTTATTTCTACGTCTGTTCCGTTGTTTCGCGAACCAACTCCGACTATTACAATCGGAAAATCTTCCCTCATAAGCGGCGAATATATTGTCGTTCGCTGGTCATCGGCTTGTCCATCTGTAAATATAATTGCGCCTTTTGTGCTATCGTTGGATAGGTTTCCTGTATCATTTGAGATTTGGTCGTATTTTCCAAGTGTCGTGATAATATTCTGTATGTTCGTATGATTGCCCCAGCGGCGCAGCAATTGTGTTGAGCCGCTATGATATACCTCATTATCAAAACCAAGTATTTTATATTCTGGTTCCACGTTGCTATGAGAATGTAATTTTTCATCGAATATTTTAAGAGCGGTATCGAGCCTTCTGTTTCCTGCCTTTTCGATAACCGACATACTTTCGCTTGTATCGAAAAATACTAAAACATTATTTTTCGACATTGTATCAACAAGTTCTGTGCTTGATGGATTCCACAAAATTAAAATTAATATCACAATTATTAGAAAACGCATTGCGATTAAAAGCCATTTAAAATATTTATACTTTTCCTTTTGAAGTTCTGAACTGCGAAATGCAAAAAATACAACTCCCGCGGCTATCACGAAAAGTATTAATGCAGCAATATGTCCCGGGTAATCTGCGAAAATCATTTTTTCTTCTCCCCCGAATTATATTTTGCGGCATTCTCAAAAAAGTTATTCTCAATTTCAGCAAATCTCGAATCCGAAGGCTCATCTTCTACCGGCTGTTCTTTTCTTTGTTCAAGCTGAATAGCAAGAAACCAGAATTCCCTCGCAATTTCTCTTGCGGTATCCTTATTAACAGAATTACCCGCTTCAGTGTAAACGAGTGTGCCGGGACCTATGTCACGAGGATTACCCCCTCCGCGAGATATAGATGGTTTTACGTTGTTTTCAAGCAGTTTTAGAGCTTGTAATCGTAAAGCTTCCAGTCGCTCACGTTCCAATTCTGTAAGTTCTTTGTCCAGGGCATCCGGGTCTTCTGCCAAAAGCTCCGCATTTTTCTTTAATTCATTTGCGAGTTGTTCTTCCATACTGCTTCCCAATCCTTTTTGGAGTGACGTGTTTGCCGAATCAAGTTTATTTGCTGCTGAATCCATCATTTTAGAAGCCTCTTCCGATTTATTGTCAAACTCCTGAGGCTGGTATTGCAGCTCATCGATTTTCTCCTGGAACTGGTCCATATAATCGATCGCTTCACCAAGCTGTTTTTGAACATCTTTGGAAAGCTGGGACATGCTGCCTTCAGAGTTTTGGGAAATTGAGTCCAGCTTATTTTGTAATTGAGAGACGCTGTTTTGTAACTCGGATTGTTTGGCCTGAAGCATTTTTAATTGTGCATTAGCAAGAGCCTGACTTTGTGATTGTTCATAAGAGCCTTGGTTCGAGGTATTCGATGTGCTCTGTGAACTATTTGCCTGGTTGCCATTACC
>CAZMPL010000004.1:24703-29341 GCA_964567805.1 uncultured Pirellulales bacterium
TCAGGTTTTATCTCAGGGGTTTCAATGGCAACTTTTAATTCGTCTTTATCTGGTGTTTCTTTAGGTATTGTCTGGCCGCTTTGAGGCGGATTATAATCCATTTCAAGTTCAAGAATAAATTTTCGCAGAATTCTGTATGCTTCTTTTTCGTTTAATAGAGCATCATCAATTTTAAATCGTTCCAGGTTATTGGATGCTTCTTCGTAATATTTTAATATCTCATTGAGTATATCTTTTTGTGTGTCACTGAATTCATTATCCGGATTATCCCGCAATTGAATCAACAGAGCAGCACAATATTCTACGTCTTCATTAATGGAATTCATTTGAGTACGGTCATCTGTGTTAAGATTTGATTTTCCTTCTATAACAGAAGTCTTTTTAATAAACGCTCGTGTATATTCGAGTAATGTCATCAGGTCTTCGGGTACAGGAGCGGGATTTCCCTGGCCGTTACCTGCTTCTTTGAGATGCCAGATTTCCTCGTATGGTCTGATTTCGATAAAATATATTTCACTGCTCGCCGCGTTTTCCTGATTGGAAATTGTTGTTTTAATATCAGTTGCGTTAGCGTAAAACATTATACTGTCACCTATTTCAAGGTTATACTGCTCTAATTCGAGAATATAATTGAAACTGGCTTCATTCGAGTCTGGTTGAATTGGTATATCTATTGAAATCGGTTCACCTTTGGGAAGTTCCGCAACGAATTTGGCTGAGCTTAATCCGAAATCATCGGTAATTTCGAACTCAATAGGAACACTTGAAACATTTGTAGCGAGATAGTCACCATCTGGAGATTTTAATTTGAATTGAGGCGGATTATCTGTTTTAAGCAGGATTTTAAGTTTTGGAATATTCTTGCTTTTCAATCCCTTATCATCCGTGAGATTAAATGCAATATTGCCTTCCTGTTTTGCGATGAAAGTATGTGAGAAAGTATTTTCTCCGTTCATTTGCTTCGTACTTGAAGAACCTGTTGGCTCGGTTATTTCAATTTCGCTAAGCTTATTTGTAGCTTCTATATGTAAAGTGACAGAACTGTTTTTAATGATCTCAAGAGTATTGTTTTTAATTTGTTCAGAAAGCTTCTTCAGTGTTTCGTCATCCCGAATATTTGGCGGCAATTCAATTTCTACTGCAATGCTTTTAATTTGAGGTGCTTCTCGAATATCAATATTATGCCATGGGGTTTGAGCGAGGTCAGCTTTGAATTGATATTTGAATTGACCGATTTTCGAAAAGAATTCTGAAGTCTCGAATTTTGATTCTGTTCCTGATTCTTCGGTGGGTTTTAATTGTATTTTCTGGTCGTTGGAATCTCCGAAAGGAGGCCGAGGGTCCTGTCCGATAGGAGCGATTACTAATTGGCCGGACTCTGGAATTCGACCATTTATTTTTGCGCTTAGGGTAAGCATTGTTTCAGGTTCAGACACAATGTCACTGGTGATAGATTCGAGTGAGGTAGCCGAAATCGGTGCGACCGAAGAAAACGGAACCGCGAGCCTGGCGAAATATGTTTTCAAGAATGAAATGTTATGCTGGATATAAAAACTAACGACACCGAGTCCCAGAAATACGAAAGCAGCAAGCGCGAATCCTCGCCATTTTTCAACGACAGAATCGAATTGGAAAGTTTCACTGTCTTTATTCACTCTGATAACTAACTGTTCCGCGAGAACTTTTGAGTAGGGATAATCTGTCTTGTTCTCATAATATTCCATCGCCGCGACAAGCTGCTGATTCAGGCCGTAATTGTTTTCTATAAAATTAGCTGCGTTGGTATATGAAATCTGAACTAAAAGAAGTCGTGACAATTTATATACCAGAAAAATGGAGGAACCTATCAAAAGAAAGAATGCGATTAATCTGCCCGGCAGGCTGAAATTGAATCGATGATCGAGAAGGATATATCCGCCGATATAAATACAGGCGAATAGCAGGCAAATAGCCGCTGTTTTAAGAATAGCTATCGCGGCCAGCCATTTTCTGACTTTTGCGACACGCGACACGAGAAACTCAAGTTCTTCGTTTATAGCCATACTTAAATCCCCTTATCTTCTCATCCTGTTTGCCGCCGTTGACTCAACTAACAGCAGCACGATTAAAATCCATGCGAAATATTTCCATAATGGAAGCTCTTTTTTGAGTTTAAAACCTTCCGCCGCGGCTATGTTATCATTCTTTCCGGTCTGAAATATTCTGCTTACAGCGTTTTCGATTTCTTTATCAGAAGGTTTTGTCATATTAGTTTCGCCGAAGGGCAAATTTATACCCGCGAATATTATTGGTTCTCTGGTAGTTTTTATCCAGCCGATACCATCGGATTCAGGAATTGTAATCATGGAACCGTGAACAGGTACATATTGTATTTGTCCGTTACAGGTTTCAATTGAAGCCTGATTTTGAATAATCTTGTCCGAGCTTGAAATGTCTATTGGTAAAATTATTCTTTCATCTGAAGCGAAACTGTAATTTATAATTTTGCTTTGCTCGCCTAAAAGGCACTGGCATAACGCGACCGAAGCATTAGATTTCAGCAAAGAACCCAGGGAACTATCTACGCTCGAATTAACAAGTATGCTTGATCCATTACCATTTTTAATATAATAAATGAAACCGGCATTATTCTGATATCGCCATATGCATGTACTTTCAGGTAATGGTTGACAGTCCCAGTATCCTTTGAGAGCTAATTTATCTATCCTGTAATTTGTTAAGGCTTTGATAGCATTATCATTCAGGCCGGAAGTTTGTGTTGAGACAGAATCAAGCTCAATGTATGTCTTCTCTTTGATACACTTTGTTGGCAGGGCAGGGAGGATACTATCCTTCGACAATTTCGCCGCGGCTTGACTAACCGGTTCGTCAGTCAGGAAGAAAATAGCTCTTCCGCCGGATTTGATAAAGTCAGAAAGTGCTTTGTTCATATTACTTAATATGTCAGGTATTTTCGGGCATACAAAAATATCAGCCCATTTTAAATCGGGAGAGCTTATATTATTAATTGATGTTCGTTTTACATTATATTTGTTCGTCGAAGCTTTTTCAGAAATCGTGTTGACCGCGGTTTCAAATAAGAACATTTCATCCGGTTCTGTTTCGAGAAGAAGGACATTCTTTGTACTCTGTTTGGGAAATTGAACTGCTATGTAATATTTATCATCTTCTGTTAGATTGTCATGTTCGGATAAAATTATTTCTGTCGGAGTAAAAGCACTCGTGTTTTTTATTGAACTTGTTTCTATTACCAGCGGAAAGATTTTTGTTTGAAATGGATTCAGGCTGATATCAGAAGACGCAATCTTTTCGTTTTCAATTATCGCATACAGTTTTCTTTTCTGCTGTGTTTGGTTATTATTGCTTAGAGTGACATTTATGGTAAGTTTATTATTTTTAAAATCATCGATATCGGCTTTATTAATAGAAATGTTATTTACCGGTTTTGAAGATGATATTAATTTAAAGTCGATACTATCGACAAACGCAGGTTCCTGTATATTCAAGGACTGCTGCAAAAGATTTCCTGTAAAATCACTAATCAAGTAAGCGGAAATATTGTCGCCTGATTTTGTATTTTTATAACTGTTATTCAAACCGGAAATAAAAACACCAAGGTCGGCTCTCCTGGCTTTTATTTTCATTGCCTGAACCTGAGCAAGAGCCTCCTGTCTGCTTAGTCCATAATTCCAGTTGCCGGAAGCTAACGAGCATATATTAAAGACCGCATCCTGTTTTGAAGACACAATGTAATTTATAGCGGTGTCCTTCATTTGCTGAAAGTAACTCTCGCCACCGTCCGAATATGCCATCGAAGCGGAATCATCCAGTCCTAAATAATAAATATTATTTACTTCTTTCGGTTTGTCTTTTTTAAAAATGAATGGCTGCGCAAACAGGAATGCGATTAACATAATTATCAGGCATCTCAAAAGCAAAATAAATAAGTCCCGCAAATGCCTTCGTGAGTGACTTTCAACTTTGCTTGTTTTCAGGAATTGGAGCATTGTGAATGGTACTCGTTTGTATCGCGGTTTAGCCAGAAAATGTGCCAAAATCGGCCCGCCGACCGCAATAATTCCAAACAAAAATGTCCATGCGGCAAAGTTCATCTCATTCTCTTTCGCTTTGCAAGGTATGCAATCATTGCTCTGTCCAACGGCTCGGATGTATCGAGAAGACAATAATCGACATTGCTTCTGCCAGCCGTTTTTGCGATTTCATTCAGAAATTCTGTAACACGCTCAGTGTATGTTTGTTTGAACGACTGGGGAAAAGTTCGCAGAATTTCGTTGGATTCCAAATCCTCGAACTGAATAAGTCCATCATAATCGAGATTGATTTCACTATGATCAAGTGTTTGAAAAATAATAACATCATGCCTGAGGAATTTTAAATGTGATAAACCTTTGAAAATACTTCCTTTATCATCGAGCAAATCAGAAATTAAAATCACGAGTCCTCTGCGTTTAGTCGTTTCTGCAAGCGCATGAAGAACATCGGCAAGATTGGTTTTTCCTTCAGGCTGATTAAACTGCAAAGTAGTAAGAATAACATTCAAATGTGTGCGTCTCGAACTTGGCGGGATTCGTTTTTTAACTTTGTCAGCGAATAAAACCAGTGATGCGCTGTCTCCCT
>CAZMPL010000005.1:0-28624 GCA_964567805.1 uncultured Pirellulales bacterium
CCGGAGGTGTATAAACATAAAGCTCTCTTTCACCTTTGGTGACATCAGAATGATAAACGTGGCGAGTCACATTGCCATGAGGAACATTTTTCGCGTCATAGTACGCTGGACCATCGCCGTGAATAACTAACTGACTATATGGCGGCATAGCGGTAAAACCGGCAATCGTATTACTGGGATCGGCCATTTGAACACCATCAACATTGAAATAATAAATATACATATCCGGCTTAAGAGGACCGACTGTAAGAGTCCATATACCATCTTCGCCTTTTGTAAACGGAACAGACCGACCCGATTGACCAAGTCCGGTCATTATAGCAACTCCTGTGAGCTGAACACTCTTTGCTTCCGGTGCCCTGAGCCTGAATGTAACCGTCATGTCGTCTTTAACATCCGGCGATATAAGCGGAGCACTGAATGGGGTCAGATTATCTGTATTTTTTTGGGGATTGTAGTCCAGGTTTACATTGGCTTGCTGCGAAAAGGCAAGAGTCGAAAAAAACAGGCAAAAAACCGTTAAATAAGAACGATTCATTCTTTTTTCTCCTTAAACATTTGTTCTATACTGATTTACATTTTGAACGAAACAGATTTACTCCTATAATATTAACAACCTGACCAAAATATTCCAGAGTTTTAGCAATATTTTGAACTTTTTTTCCTGGAGTATTTTGGACTAAAATGTTCTTCATAAGTGTTTTGCATATTACAAAAACAGCTATTGATGACAAATATTCCAGAAATAATCATATTTAACTTTGTATTTGGCTTTTTTCTATTTATATTTTATAATAAATACTATATTAATCCGATTGTTATGGGAACGGGTACAGTATATCTCTATTTCAGGAAAGGGATTTATTATTTACAAAATTGAAATTTGTAAGAATTCGTAACAAAATACATTTCTGTTTTAATCATTAACTATTTACGAAAAAATTAACAATAAAGCATAAAATCAAAGAAGTAAAGGATGGATTATGGGTAGATGTAAAGGCTTAAGTATTATAGCATGTCTAATTCTCGCATTAAACAGTTCAGCACAAACAATTAATCTTGAAGCATCGGAGGTAGTAACATACACATTCAATCCTTCTTACGCCTCATGGCCGACATTTCATGATACAGGAGATATGATAGGTAATTTTCCTCAATATCAGGCTCATTTTGCATTCGATCTTTCCAGCATACCTTACAATTCGACTATTGTATCAGCTACATTCTCGGCTTATTTTTATAACGGCTCTACTGTCGCAAGCCAAAGGCATTTATACTACAATCCCGATGACAACTGGACACATGTAGTTTACACGCAAGATCCGGGTGAATCAGTTACAGGAAGCGGAATTATTGGTACACTTTGGCATTCAGATTCACCAGATGATAGTTATGTCTGGAAAACTATTACAATCTCATACAATGGCTGGGCAAATGATATAGCTGATGGTATTATTTCTATGATTGTTACTGACGGTCAATCCGGAGCGGTTGGAATTACACCCGGCAATACAGGTTATAACTGGGGTGTCCTGAAAGAACCGGAATTAACTCTTACAGTTGTCAGTAATCCAACTCCAATAACAGTCGTATCACCAAACGGCGGCGAATCATTTCAGGCTGGAGCTTTACAAACAATTACATGGCTTCATACCTCAGAAGCTGGAAGTAATGTCAAAATCGAATTATACAAAGATGGTTCATCTTTATTAGATATTGCATTATCGACACTGAACGACGGTGAGATTACATGGATGATTCCTTCTACCCTATTGGCAAGTTCAAAATATAAAGTTAAGATTACCGATACGAGTGATTCTTCGAAATACGACTTTAGTAACAATAATTTCAGTATAACTGATTCATCCCCTGATGCTGGTTCATTGCAGTTCATATCTCCTGCATATTTAATATCTGAAAAAGCCGGAAGCGTTCGTATTTATGTCACCCGCATAGAAGGATCTTTCGGTGTCGCAAGCGTAAGTTACCAAACATCCAATGGTACTGCTTTGGCAGGTTCAGACTACACACAGACCTCTGGTTTATTAGTATGGGCAGATGAAGATACGAACAATAAATATATCGATATCCCTATCACCAATGACAGCATAAATGAATCAGAGGAATCGTTTACTGTAACTCTCAAAAATGCAATTGGAGCAACTTTGGGAAGCCTGAACCAGACAACGGTGATTATTTCAGATAACGACCAGCCTTCATCTGATATTAAACCTCCAGCGGTGAATACTCTTCAACCGGTAGATTTAACTTCAGATACAGCAACTTTGGTCGGATTTTTGAAATCCGATGGCTCAGATACAACAGATGAAAACTGTATCTGCAGTTTTTCTTACTGGAAATCGGGAGATACAGAAAATGTTACTTCAACTGAGTGGCAAAATGGAATAAATCAAGACGAAAACTTCAGTGCAACAATATCCGGCCTCGATACAAATACAATATATGTGTTTTACGCACAGGCAGGAAACTCGGCGGGAACGGTTAATGGAAATGCAATCAAATTTAAAACTTTACCTGATCCGAATCTGCCGCCTGCAGCTTTCGAACCGAATGAACCAAATACGCTCTTGATTCAGAATTTTGTGAAATTATTCTACGACGATCCAAATTGGCCGCATAAAAATCAGGGGCTTTTAACTTATGTTGAAAAAGAAGGAAACCTCAATGCTATAGATTATAATGATGTTTTTTATTCTAATCCGGCTGCTGGAAAATCATCAAAAATCACATCATTGATTCCTATACAAAAACCAAAAGGTCAGGTTACTGGTTTTTATGAATTATCTAAAGACGTAAGAATTGATAACGCGCAGGATGCATTTCTCGAACTCAATATTTACAGTTTATCGTTAAATGAGCCAAATATTGATTCAGAAAACTACCTGAAATTCTGGGTTGCAGACAACGCATTCAAAGGAAAACCTGTAACAATACAAATAGAATCGACTAATCCGAATTATACATATCCTGTTTGGGACATAAACGAAATTATCAATAAGAACGGCAGAAAAATGCCTTTGGATGATTTAATTGACCAAATGCTAAATTCTCCTTATGCATGGTTAAATTTATCAACATCAAGACAGATTTTAGATATAAACGATGATGGAATTTTTAATCTTGATGATTATAATCTTTTATTGGCAGACTATGACAAAAAAGGCATATTCAGAAGCGATATCGCCAGTACAAAGAATGATGTCACTGTATTGGGTATTCCCGATGGAAAAGTCGACATTACAGATGAAAATGCATTTATTGCTGAATACAATAAGATGTATCCTGATAACCCAATTCCAGAAAATGTCCCGGCATTTTTTGAAGGATTCGAATCAGGCAGCTTCAATCCATCATTTATTAGTTATGGAAGTGCCTTATGGACAAGAAGCAATGATTCATATCGCGGTAGTTTTTGTGCCGTATCTGGAAATATCGATGATAATCAGGGTTCTGCTCTGGAAATAACTATCGAGATTCCCAAAGGAAGAATTAATTTCTGGTTCAGGGTTTCTTCTGAGTTAAATTACGATGCATTGGTGTTCAGCATTGATAACGTGCAAAAAGGAAAATGGTCCGGATTCATGGATTGGCAGGAAGTATCATATCAAACCACTCCCGGGACTCATACTCTGAGATGGGCATATATAAAAGATAACTCGACATCGCATGGCCAGGATTCTGCGTGGTTAGATAATATTTCTCTCCAATAAAAACGATCTTAACTTCATATGAAATTTTTAATAAAAAGGCTGTCAATATTAACTGACAGCCTTTTTGCATATTATATTACAATGTAATCAATATTCCGATTCAAATATGTATTTTTCAAATAAATCTTTTTTCTTGCATACACTATCTGTTAATGATTCATTATTGTTATTGTGTTATATATACTGTAAAATGATAAAATATTCACAAAGTATTATTATATAAATATTTGGTTAGGTAGTAAAAATGACCAAAGAAAATAAAAAAAAGGAAACCAGGCAGAACTATTTGAAAAGTGAGCAGATGTATCGTTCACTTTTCCATACAATGAGCGAGGGATTTGCTCTTCATGAGATAATATATGATAAAAAGGGAAAACCCTGCAAACACAAGCTTATCGATGTAAATCCCGCATTTGAAAAATTAACCGGTTATAGCGCAGATGAATTACGTTCGATTGATTGGAATAAACAACTTACGCCACCCGAATGGCGTAAATTAAAAGCCCAAAAAATTGATGAATTGAACCGCACGGGCTTACCTGTCAGATTCGAAAAAGAGTATATCAGAAAAGATGGAACTCGTGTCCCCGTCGAGCTTCTGGTTCATCTTTCACATGACGAATCAGGGAAATCCCAATATTATTTTTATTTTATTACTGATATCACAGAACGAAAAGCAACAGAACAAACACTAAACAAAATTACTACGGACCTTTCTCGAGCCCAACAAGTAGGAAACATAGGAAGCTGGAGATTAGACACAATAAAAAACATCTTAACCTGGTCGGAACAAAATCATCGAATCTTTGGAATTTCACAAGGCCAATCCATGACATATGAAACTTTTCTTTCGACAATTCATCCGGATGATAAAGAATATGTTGATAAAAAATGGAAAGCAGCTTTATCCGGAGATGATTATGATATCGTGCATCGAATTGTTGTCGAAGGTCAAACCAAGTGGGTTCGGGAAAAGGCTTATCTTGAATTTGATGAAAACAATATATTAATCGGTGGATTTGGTATTACACAGGATATTACTGAACTAAAAATGTATGAAGAACAAATTCAGAATCTTGCTAAATTTCCCGAGGAAGATCCTTTTCCTGTACTTAGAATAAAAAGCGATGGAACAATATTATATAGTAATCCGCCAGGTGAGATATTTCTGAAGCAATGGAAAAGAAATATTTCACAAAAAGTCCCTAAAATCTGGCAGGAAATTGTAACTGCTGCGCTTAATGAAGAACGTTATCATGTAAAAAAAATCAATTGCGGTAATAAATTATTTTCTGTAGCCTTAGCTCCTCTACAAAGTAGAGGGTATGTTAATTTGTACGGCAGAGATATTACTACACAAGAACGTATTAAAGAAGAACTTCTCAAATCGAGAGATGAACTCGAAATTAAAGTAAAACAACGTACCGCTGAACTGTCAAAAACAGTCAAAATGCTTGAAGATGAAGTAAAGCAACGCATACAGGCTCAGGCGTTACTGAAAGAGAGTGAAGAAAAGTATCGCAGTTTAGTCGAATTTTCTCCTGAAGCAGTTTGTGTATTAACAGAAGAAAAAATTACTTTTGCCAACTCTATGGCTTTAAAGCTAATGAAAGCGAGCAGGGATAAGGATATCATCGGGAAATCTATCTGGGATTTTATTCACCCGGACTATAATGATATTACCAAATTCAATTTCAAAGAACTTCTGCCGGAAAAGAATAAAAATATACCAAGAGAATCGAAGATTATATGTATTGATGGCTCAACCGTTGAAGTCGAAGCATCATGGACACATATTTTACATAATGAAAGTTTCAGTATTCTTATTATTTTTCACGATATCACTGAACGTAAATTAATCGAAAGAAGAAAAAATACGACTAATTCTCTACTCGAGTTGTTTATCAGCAAATCCACACAAACAGAATATCTTAATATAGTAGTTGAAATTATCAGCAAATGGAGCAATTGCTGTTGCGTTGGCATACGTTTGATAAACGACGAAAATTATATTCCATATGAAGCGCATATTGGCTTTAGTGATGAATTTCTTGAATTGGAAAATAATTTATGTTTAAATACTGATTCCTGTTTATGCACTCGTACAATCACTCATAAATCCAAACCACAGGATAATTCTCTATTAACCTCAAAAGGTTCTTTCTGTTGTAATAATACGATTGTTTTTTTAAACTCAATCGATAGTAATAGTGAAAGTCACTATCGTAACAATTGTATAAAATTCGGTTTCAAATCTTTAGCCGTAATTCCTGTTTATTACAGAAATGATATTATAGGAGCAATTCATTTAGCAGATAAAGAAGCTAATAAAGTACCCGTCGAAAACGTGGAATTTCTTGAAGCTATTGCGATGATGGTGGGAGAAGCCGTTAATAAATTCAAACTCGAAGAATCATTACGAACAAATGAAAGACGCCTGCTCGAAGCACAACGCATCGCTCATCTTGGAAACTGGGAATGGAATGTTTTAACTAATAAAATATGGTGGTCAGATGAAGTTTATCATATTTTCGGTGTAACACATCAGGATTTTTCAAATACATATGAAGCATTCTTATCATTAGTACATCCTGAAGATCGCGATTATGTAAATAAATCAGTAACAAATTCTCTATTGGAAGCGGCTGAATACAACCTGGATTTTAGAATAATCAGGCCAGATAAAGAAGTTAGAATTATTCAGGCAAAAGGTGAAGTAACGTATGACCAAATACATAAACCTGTAAAAATGGCTGGTACAATATATGATATTACAGAGCAAAAACAGAAAGAGCAGAAAATACACGAAAATCAAAAGCAGCTTCGCGCATTAACCTCCAAACTTCAGCTTGTACAGGAGCAGGAAAGAAGAAGGATAGCTCAGGATTTGCATGATTCTATCGGGCAGATACTTTCATTTTCCGCAAGAGAATTAAAAAATATCCAAAAAAACGTACCTGAAAATATCGCTGAATCAATTAAGGAAATTGCTGGCCAGCTTAATATTGCGGTCGAGCAGACACGAACATTAAGTTTTGACCTTAGTCCCAGCATACTGTACGATCTTGGATTCGAAGTAGCAATTGAAGATTTGGTTGACAAAATGTTCAAAAAAAGTGATCTCAAATACAGTTTCAAAAACAGTTCAAATCCCAAGCCGCTATCAGACGAAATAAAAATCATTCTTTACCGTTCTGTGCGAGAACTGCTAATCAACTCTATTAAATATTCGAATGCGTCATATATTAATGTATCATTATCCAGACGAAATAATGATATATGCATAAAAGTCGAAGATGACGGTATCGGATTCGATGTTTCTTTTTTTGACAATACAACTCAAAGAAAAGGTTTCGGCTTATTCAGTATTCGAGAAAGATTGAATCATATAGGCGGCCAAATAAATATTTCTTCATCTGATGGTCAGGGAACTAAAGTTACTTTAACAGCACCTCTTGATATCAAAAAATAGATTTACTCTAAAACATAAGATTCGGTAAACAGATTTACATCTCTATAACAATATTACTATAGCAAATATCGAAACTTATAAATACCCTTTCGACGACGGAAAATCTTGATTAAGGTTTTTAGCTGTTCATATTAAGGGATTTGCTTATTTCATTACTAAAAAATTATTATTAATAATGGTTATTGCTAAATATATCTGTAATCAAGTGACGAATACAGAAAACTAATGACAATATGGAGTGTATATTGCGAAATTATGAGTTTTGAAAGAGCAATCTAAAAAATTCAAATTTTATACAAAAATATTATGACAGTAATTATGAAAAAAGTCGAAGATTCCGTGGAAAATATGAAGTTATGTATGCAGGGTAATTGTTCATCCTGTCCGAGTTTTTGCGGCAAATCTGGAGAAGGTCTGTTTTGTGCCCGTGGACCAGTCAAGAAAAAGGTCGAAAAAAGGGGATGTAACTGCCCTGAATGTCCAGTTTGGATTAATAATGGCCTTTCAAGAATGTACTATTGCAAATAACGAATTATGACTGGTTTGCTCCCCTGCCGGTAGATTTTTTAAGACAAAATATTAACCATTAAAAAAGCCTCTGTGTACGGTGGAACAGCTAAAAGCAAATTTTAAACACAGAGGCTTTAATTCAGTCCTAATACCTTTTATTAAATATAAATACAAACCATAGAGTAATTTGTTCAAAATTTAATTTAAATTCTGATTTTCCTCGAATTATTTAACCTTTGAATTGATTTAAGCATGATTAATTTCAACGCACTTTTTTTACATTAAATTTACTTGATTATATTAAAATCGATTGCTACTTTATATTTTTGAGGACTGTAAATAAATTAAAAATATAAAGGAGATATTGCTTATGAATACCTTTAGAAACTGCGTTAAACCGACTTTATTAAAAATCAATTTTTTAATTGTTATATGTGTTTCAGTACTATTGGCAAAAACCGAAGTTTCTCATTCCTACGATTCAAGTCTGATATGGGATTCTGATATTGTTTTAACTGAACCTATAGAAAATTGTGCTGTATGGCAAATAGATATACTTGCTGAATATGAAAAAAACAAAGACGAGGATATTAGGGCAAGAGATGCCTTTATATTAAATCAACTTTGGAACGAAGGACTATTGAAAAGTGAAATAAAAGACTATCTTGTTGGTAAATACTATAAGTTAGCATTAATTCAATCACATGGAAATAACAGCGTTCCGAATTGGCAGGTTCAAAGCCAGCAGAGCTTTCCTTTCCCATCTTTTTGGGTGAGTTTCACACCAATCCTGTATAAGAACGGACAGGTGGAATGGGCACCAGCCGAACCTCAGACAGTTCATTCAATGGCAATAAACAGTTCGACAATTACCAGTCACACCGGAGGCGTATTCGAAAATGGTGATGTAATTTACTACACAATAAAAATCGAGCAAAAGGAAAATGATGAGGTTTTGTGGGAAAAAACTATTAAAACAAATGAGGTAACCCTCAAGGGACTAAAAAACTTGAATAATACTCATAAAGCAGAAGATAGCATATACAATTCAAGTCTGTATTAAATTGCTTCTTAAAAAACAGTAAAATTAAAAAAAATCAGAGCTAATTTATAAAAGGAGAAATTATGGCTTTTACATTATCACTCGGTTCGAAGGCCCCGGATTTTTCACTTCGCGCTACAGATGGAAAAACTTATTCGCTTAATGATTTCAAAGACACGAAAATTCTGGTCATCTTTTTTACCTGCAACCATTGTCCTTATGTGACCGGTTCAGATGAAATTACACGTCAGACCGCAGAATATTTTAAATCTCAGGGTGTAAAATTTGTCGGGATTAACTCCAACAGCCCAAATACATATGCGGAAGATTCATTTGAAAATATGGTTAAACGCATGAAAAAAGATAAATTCCCATGGATATATCTTTATGATGAAACGCAGGATGTTGCACGAGCTTACGGAGCATTGCGTACGCCGCATTTTTTCGTATTTAACAAAGATAGAAAACTCGTTTATACCGGCCGGGGAATCGATAATCCTCGTGAAAGTAACAAAATGACTGTAAATGATTTGAAAAATGCTCTCGATGAATTAATTGCTGGTAAAGAGATAACTACACCGCTTACAAATCCTATCGGCTGCAATGTTAAATGGGAAGGCAAGGAAGCCCACTGGATGCCCGCCGACGCATGTGATCTTGTATAAATTGTAGTAATTATTTAGTGAAAAGCTTTTGAAAAATAATATTCATAATCCATGCAGACTTTACCTCTTGATTGCATTTATAGCAACGGGAGTCATAGTAGTAACTCTTTGGAAATTAACCGCGATTAATCCTTTATGGTTATATCTGATTACAATAAACCTGATTAATTTTTGTTTTTACGGCTATGACAAACAGAAGGCTATTCACCAGAAAAGCAGAATTCCAGAGTTGGTGCTGCATTTTTTAGCATTAACAGGCGGCAGCATAGGAGCTTTAGCCGGGCAGCATATTTTTCACCACAAAACGAAAAAATTGAGTTTCCAATTGCTTTTTATTTTCATTTCTGTAGTGCAAATTGGTGTAATTATCTGGTTTGTGATGAGGAATGCAAGGTAGCGTATAATTAATATTTATTTCTACAATATCAATCATAAATAATGGGCGATACAGGAGTCGAACCTGTGACCCGCTGATTAAGAGTCAGCTGCTCTACCAACTGAGCTAATCGCCCGTTTCTTTATAAAAATGGCACTTTACACTTAAAACAATGCTTTTGCAAGAAAAAATTCAACTTTATATTTTTTAGAATCCAACCCCAAATGCCGATTATTCTTGCAAGAACTGTTATTTTGGGCTATAAAACTAAGCTAAATCAGTTTTTTGTGTATGAAAATGATAAACAGAATGTCTATATTATTATAAAAACTAAGAGAAAAGAAAGTGCTTTATGAAAAAATGTCAACGAAAAATGGTCTATATGACTTTTATCACCCTGCTGATTCTTCATATAACACCCTGTACGTGGGCAAATTCCGGCTCGGCGGGAAAAAATGTATTTTCTGAAACAAAACTCGCATCTCTACCCAAAAATCTTATTCAAATTCTTCAATTAGGTCAGGATTTTGGTTTAGCATATGTTAATCAAGATAACAAACAATGCATTTTTTTTAATGGCGCAGAAGGCCCTGGATTTGATGGAATTTCTCTTGAATCAATCGTATTCAATACAGAAAGTAAGCATTTACTTTATGTTGCCGAAAACGCCGGTAAATTACTGGTCGTTAATAATGGCAAAGCCGGTAAAGAATACAGCGGAATCGGAGAAGGGACTATAGTTATGAGTCCTGATAGTAAACGTATTGCTTACGCCGCGAAGGAAAATAATAACTGGATGGCAGTAATCGATGAAAAAGCCGGACCAGAATACGATGTAATTGGAGGTGCACCTGTTTTCAGTCCCGACAGCAAACATGTCGCTTATGCAGCTCAAAGAAGCGGGAAATGGTTCGCTGTAGTCGATGGTAAAGCCGGTTCTTTATATGACGGCGTCGGTGGATTGATGTATAGCGCAGATAGCGAACAATTAGCATATATGGCTATGAAGGGAGATAAAGTTGTTATTATTAAAAATGACCAGGTCAGTGACGAATTCGATGAATTCGGTGGTATGGTATTCAGTCCCGATGGCAAAAAATTCGCATATATTGTAACAAAAGGTGAAAAATGGTTACTTTGTGTCGAAGGTGAACCAGCGAAAGAATATGACAGAATACTGGAAGGCTCGATTATTTTCAGTCCGGATAGCAATCACATGGCGTTCATTATTGTTAAAGACAATAAATTCCATGTTGTAGTCGATAATGAACCTGGTCCGGAACTGAATGGAATGGGAACAGTTTATAATTTCAGCCCAAATAGTGAACATATTGTTTATACAGCTAAACAAGAAACACAACAGGTTATTGTTTACGACCAGAAAATTTTAGGATCATACGAAGGAATAGGAGGAAACATTCTTTTCAGCCTTGATAGCGAACGGATTGCATACGCTGTAAAAGAAGGAAATTCATGGCAGATTTTTGTCGATGGAAAAGCCGGCAATAAATACGAAATGAGCGGCGGAATGTCATTCAGTCCTGATGGCAAACATTTTGTTTATGTAGCCCAAAAAGGTAATAAATTTACTGTTGTGTTAGATGGCGTAGAAAAGGGATTATTCGAAAATATATCATCTTTCCCAGTCTTTTCTAAAGACAGCCAGCATGTTGCTTTGTATGCCAAAGCAGGTAATGACTCTTTTATGGTCGTTGATGGAGAAGCAGGAACAAAATATGAAAAACTTATTTGTGAAATCACTCCTACTGATGATAACGGCTTTGAGTCAGTTGCTTTTAAAGAAAAGACTTTTTATAAGATAAACTGGAAACCACAGATCAACAATCCTTGATATTGTAGTCAGGATGACAATTTTAATAATTTATAATTAAGAGAAAAACCAATGAAATACAGCCGGATTCTTATACCGACTATAAAAGAAGTTCCCGCAGATGCGGAAATTATAAGTCACCAATTATTGCTTCGTGCTGGTATGATGCGAAAAATCGCCAGCGGAACATATACATATTTAATTCTTGGCTGGCGCAGCCTGCTTAAAATCATGACAATCGTACGCGAGGAAATGAACGCGGCCGGCGCACAGGAAATAATGATGCCGTCACTCCAGCCTATGGAGCTTTGGCAGCAAACCGGCCGTGACGTGGATTACGGCGAGACAATGTGTCACCTTACAGACAGGCATGGAAGAGAAAATGTTCTCGCACCAACCGCAGAAGAGGTTGTGACATTCCTCGCTGCAGGAGAAATCAGCTCATACAAGCAGCTTCCTTTCAACCTGTACCAGATAAGCCCGAAATTCAGAGATGAGTTCAGGCCGCGTTTCGGACCTATCCGTTCACGTGAATTCATCATGAAAGACGCATATAGTTTTCATAGCTCTCCTGAAAGTCTTGAAGAAACATATCGTGTCATGTATGACACTTATTGCAAAATATTCAGTCGCTGCGGCCTCGAATATGTAATCGTCGAAGCTGAAACCGGCGAAATGGGCGGCTCTGGCTCCCATCAGTTTACGATACCGTGCGAATCGGGCGAAGACACTATTGTTTATACCCAGGATGGCTCATACGCGGCGAATATTGAAAGAGCAAGCGTTGACGCTGTAAAAAAACAAACCGTGATCAAAGATGTTCCAGCAACAGAAGAAGTTCATACGCCGAATGTCGGAAGTATCGAGGCTGTTTGCAGTTTCCTTAAAACAAAACCTGAACAAATGATTAAAACACTTCTTTATTCGAAAGAAGGCAAAATTATTGCGGCTCTTGTTCGTGGTGACCATGAAGTGAATGATGAGAAATTCAAAATAGCCGCCGGTGGTGGAAAAATAGAACTCGCAGATGAATCTGCTATCGAGAAAGCAACAAATGCCAAAGTCGGATTTGCCGGCCCAATCGGCTTGGCTAAGAATGTCGATAAAATTCTTATTGATCACAGTGTCGCGGCGATGCCTGTTGGTGTCACCGGTGCAAATAAAACCGATTATCATATAAAGAATGTTGTACCGGGCAGGGACTTCCCGCTTGAAGGTGACAATATTTTTGTCGCTGACATAAGAAATGCCTGCGAAGGTGATACTTATAACGGCAGGAAACTTCTTTTCAAGAAAGGTATCGAAGTCGGGCAGGTTTTCAAGCTCGGTACAAAGTATAGCGAAAAGCTCCACGTAAAATTTCTCGACGAAAATAATATCGAAAAAACATGCCTTATGGGCTGCTATGGAATCGGAATAAACCGTATTCTTGCTTCGGCAATCGAGCTGAACAATGACAAAGATGGCATTATATGGCCAATCAATATTGCTCCATTTGAAGTAATCGTGACATGTGTCAACCAGGATGATGAAGAAGTCGCAAAAGCCGCCGAGGAAATTTACAATAACCTGCTTAAAAACAATATCGACGCCCTTCTTGATGACAGAGTACTCCGAGGGGGAGCAAAATTCAAAGACGCCGACCTGATTGGAATACCTGTTCGTGTTACAGTTGGCAAGAAATCTCTTGTCGAAGGTAATGTCGAAATCAAATTGCGTCGCGAAAGTGAAGGCGTAAAAGTAAAAGTTGAAAACACACTGGCTCGCGTAAAAGAACTTATTAATAAACTTCGGTCTTAAATTCACTATGTGGCAATTAAAAGACCCACAGCCTGTAAAATTGATAGTAGGCATATTAGCCGCAAATCATCAATGTCTGCATTCGGCAATCGATTTGCTTTCGGCTAAATTCGGACGAATTGATTTTTCAAGCGATGATTGGCCTTTCGATAAGACTGACTATTACAATGATGAAATTGGACCTCGGATTCTGAGAAAATTTGTTAGCATAGAAAAATTAATCGAACCGGGTAAGTTGGCCAAAATTAAATTACAGACAAATAAATTAGAACAGAAGCTGGCGAAATCACTGGCGCTTCCTGTGCCGCGGCCGGTCAATCTTGATCCGGGCTTTATTGAACCGTCCAAACTCGTTCTGGCAACTACAAAAAATTATTCGCATCGTATATATATCGGTAAAAAAATGTATGCAGAAGTCACGCTTATTTATGACAAAGGTAAATGGCGTCACTTCGAATATACCTATCCGGATTACAGGGAACAATGCTACTTCGATTTTTTCAGCAAAGTCAGGGAAAAATTACTGGAACAGATAAAAATCTATAATGCAAGAAAGTAATGACTTAAAACCTGAAAACAAAACAGCTATAAAAAAATATATTACCATTTTTGCTGTCTTTATATTATTCATTCTTTCGCTTGCAATATTATCTAACAGCATGTCTAAAACTGTCGGCCGGGACGAGCAAATGTACTGCACCGGCGGCTATTTGTTGTCACAGGGCAAAATGATTTACCGGGACTTTTCTTATATAGCTCAAATGCCCTACCATCCATTGCTTTTAGCAGAGGTATTTAAATTAACTGGTACTCATTACTATTTACTCGCGGGGAGATTAATATCAACTATTTGTGACATTCTCGTTATGATTTGCATTTTCGGTATTTTCAGATATCTATTCAAATCATCTATTGTCACCGGCACACTTTTGGGCTTAGCCGGAGCGGTTATATATGTTTTCAATCCCCTTGTGGATTATGCAAACGGATACGCATGGAATCATGACGTCGTAATACTTTGTGTCATGTTGTCATTGTGGTTATTTCTATCGATAGATTTCAAACAAAAACCATCATTCTTGCGAGTTGCTGCCATAGGTGCCCTGCTTACATTCGCGAGTTGTATGCGAATCACAACATTCATGGTTGAATTGTTGTTTTTTGTTATACTGCTCTTTGCCTCAACTGGTTCATTCAAACAAAAACTAAAAACAGCTTTACCTTTCATAGCTGCTTCATTTTTGGTTTTAATATGGCCGGTCTGGATTATAAGAAATGAGCCAAAGGCTTTTTATTTGAATCTATTCAAAATACCTGCGTTAAACGGTAAGTGGCTTTATGATATTGGTATGGTTTTTAACAAAGTGGACTTGACATTCAGCAGCCTTACAATGCCGGGATATCTCTTTTTACTTGTACTAATAATTTTTATTAATATTATTGTTTTTCGAAATATTCTTAAAATTGAAGACAAGCTAAAGTTCCTTCTTTCCTCTCTTTTACCTGTTGTATTTTTCATAATCGCATTCATTCCTGTAACAATGTGGCAGCAATATTTAGCCGTGCCGGTTCCATTTATTATAGCAAGCCTTGCTATTCCATTTTCATACCTGAGAAGTACGGCAAAATTCCTTAAATATTACAAAGTATCAATCATTCTTTTTATCATTTGTGTTATTGTTTCTGTAGCGGCTAATTCGATTGTTCTTTACAGAATCCCAGTAAGTCTGTTCCCGGAAATGTGGATACCGATACAACTTCACAAAATCGCAAAAGATATCGCACATGAAATGCCGGATAAAGGACCGGTATTAACTTTAGCCCCACTTTTCGCGATAGAGGGAAACTGTGAAATTTATTCAGAGTTCTCCTGTGGTTCTTTTGTATATAGAATTGCAGATTTCCTTTCGGCCGATGAACTTAAAATCACAAATACAATCAGTCCCGCAAAATTACCCGAATTAATATCAACCAAACCACCTGCAGCTATTATTACGAATGTAGAAGAAATGACATCACTTGAGAAAACTATTCTGGATTCTTTTGACTTATCGAAATGGAGAATAAAAGAATACGAAAACGGCCCGAAGGTGTATTTCAGCCATTAAGGTTTAATCCAGTTTATAAAATTTGATTCGCAAAAACCGGATTTTAGATTGATAATAAAGCTAATTCATATTATAAAACTAACTTATTAAGTATGAATTATCATATTGAACGTTTTTTGTTTAAGGAGTTATTAATATAAACTCATTATTGTTAATATCAATTGTGCTGCTGGCGAGTTCGTTTACTATGTCGCTCTTACTGACTTTTTTCTCGCGAAAACATTCCTTGCACACAGGATTTGTTTCCAGGCCGTCAAAGGACAGATTTTCGGATAGAGTAATCGCTCTCGGAGGCGGAATCGCCATTTTTACTACTCTTGCGACAATGATTCTTTCGGCGATAATAATAGTGAAATTTATTGCAGCTCCCGGGCATCTTGACTGGCTCGGCGAATCCGTGACTATTCATGTTAAAGGATTTCTCGATAAAATCGATAAGCTTATGATTATCCTCGCTCTTACCGCGGCGTTGTTTTTACTCGGACTTTGGGACGACAAAAAACGTCTCGGTCCGTTTTTTAAGCTTATTGTTCAATTCGTTATCGCTATATGCGCGGCTTATTTTGCCGATATTCGTGTCGAATTCTTCATTGAAAGCAAAATTATAACTTCCCTGCTTTCAGCGTTCTGGATTGTTTTTATTATAAATTCATTTAATTTCCTTGATAATATGGACGGCCTGTCAGCCGGTATCGCAGTTATTACAAGCAGTATATTTTTCTCTATCGCGGCTTTAAACGGCCAGGTATTTATCAGCGGCATAGCAATTGTTTTCATCGGTACGCTTTTGGGATTTCTCGTTTTTAATTTTCCACCCGCAAAAATTTATATGGGTGACGCAGGCTCACTTGTAATCGGGTTTTTCATCGCGATTTTGAGTTTGCGCACAACTTATTACAACCAGGCACAGAGTGGAAGATGGTATTCTGTCCTTGTGCCGCTTATCGTTCTCGCGGTTCCTTTATACGATTTTATAAGTGTTACTTCATTGAGAATAATGCAGGGTAAAAGTCCTTTCGTCGGCGATACGCAGCATTTTTCCCATCGTATCAAAAAATACGGTTTCAGTGACACACAAACCGCACTGGTTTTATACCTTGCGACAATTTGCACGGGACTCGGAGCGTCTTTCTTATCACAGGTTAATCTTGCAGGAGCCATTTTAATATTTATTCAAACTATTATGATATTATCAATTATCGCTGTTTTCGAGATGACTTCGAATAATGAAAAACGTAACAAATAATCCGGACCAGACCAAAAGTAAAGCTTTGCTTGTTTTCGAATATACTTTGCTTATTTTTTATCTTGGCGTAATTATTCTTCGTGTCATTTGCAATGAGGGACCGACAATGCAAACAAGTTCTCTCACCCTGCTGGCAAGTGACAGTGCATACAGCCTGTATGTATCCGGTGCGTTGTTATTATCATTTGTTACCTGGCTTATATGGACTTTTTGCGAGAAGAAATTATTTTACAGGACAACTAGTATTGGAATCGGCTTACTCATATTTGTCATATCCGCGGTTATTTCTTATTTTGCCGCCGCTGATAAAAGATTGGCAATAAATAACATCGTTCTATTATTTACGCCTGTTTTATGTGCGATTTTACTGGCTCAAATTCTCGATTCTTTCTCAAAAATCAAGCTTGTCCTGGCAGTCATAGCAGCTTTAGGTATCGTTTCTGCCTACCAGTGTCTGGATCAGACATTATTCCTTAACAATGAAACTATAAAGCAATACGAAGAGAATCCAGATATGATGATGGAAACTCTCAATATTCAAAAAGGAACTCTTCAGCAATTTCTATTCGAACAGAGACTGCACTCGAATAACGCCAGAGCATTTTTTACGACACGAAATTCAGCTGGAAGCTTTTTTTTGATAGCATTTCTGGCATGTATCGCTTTATTAATTGAAAGCGAAAAACCAAATTTCTTAAAAGTTTCCATCGCGTTTATAATGCTTGGTTTAATCATTACAAAAAGCAAAGGGGCAATTATCGGCTTATTTTTTGCACTGGGACTTATTTTGTTATATGTTAAATATAATATCCGTCTTAAAAAACATCGAAAAAGCGTTTTGTTACTCAGTGTGCTTTTAATTTTAATTATAACATCAGTTATAACTTTATACGGAATGAAATTTCAGACTTTACCCGGCGGCAATTCCATGCTTGTAAGGTGGCAATACTGGAAAGCATCAGCGGAAATGTTCGCTGACCATTTCATGGAAGGTGTTGGGCCGGGAAACTTCAGTTACTTTTATTCTCATTACAAGCCGGCGGCTGCACTGGAAAGTGTCTCTGATCCACACAATTTTCCGCTTAGTATTATGACACAGTACGGAATTTTCGGTCTTGCTGGATTTTTGTTAATGATTTTCCTGCCGTTATGGAACTCTACAAAAGGCAACATTACGGAAGTAATTACAGCGAACAAGATTGAAGATAATAACAAACTCAATATCACTATAACAAACATTATACTTTGCGTTTTGTTCGGTATAGTGATTTCTAAAATTACATTGTCAGAAGCGTTCCGTTCAGGCAATGTCATGGTAATAATTTATTTATTTTTAAGATTATGTGCTCCTCCAATCGCAATCTTCAGCATTAGTTTACATTTTATAAGTAAGCTCACTCATAAAAATCTTAACAATGAAAGAAATGTTATTAGAAAAAACACTTTGGGTGTGATTATTTTCTGTGCAATACTCGGGATTCTGATACATAACTTAACTGATTACGCAATTTTCGAGCCGGGTATATACACTACCTTCTGGTTTCTGCTTGCTATTCTCATTGCAATAAACGCTAAAAATAAAAATAAGAAATTCTTCGTTTTTAAACCCGCGTCTTATATCAGGATTCCAGCAGTCACAGGAGCTCTTATTTTATTTTTTGTATTTTTTGGCTATGCTCTTATTCCAGTGGCTTCCTCGACAAAAAATATTAAACTTGCTAACGAAGCTTTTGCATATGGCGGACTTCAGGAGGCCAGACAACTTCTTGATACAGCGGCTGAAGACGACAAGCTGAGTTCGTATGCATTATCTCTTAATGCACAAATGTTAGTACGAAATGCAGAGATAACTCCCTCTCTTGGTGATCAGATTCTCACTATAGCAGAGGAATACCTTAAACAAGCAATCAAACGCAACGATGCAAGTTATAAGAATTACGAGGATTTGTCAGAGACATATTTAAGACACTCTGAAATTTCGAATTCGAGCGAAAAAACAGGTTTGCTTATATTTGCTTTAGATGCGGCTATTAAAGCGAGAGAACGTTACGAAGGCAACGAAAGATTGCACTATAATGTCGCCCAAATCGAAGACAAACTCGGCAGAACAGAAAAGGCTCTCGAATCTTATCAAAAAGCAGTTAAAATTGAAGACGATTTCCGCCTACAATTTCAGGAGATGTACCCGCATGAAGATTTGGTCAGCAGGCTCGGAGAAGAAAAATACCAGTTGGCTAAAAAACGTATCGCCGAAATCACTTCGGAGAATGATATTTAATTTCTTTTAATACAATCTCAATTTATTGTACAGGCAACTTATTATACTATGAAATTTTCTCCATAATTTCATCAGGTATATCGAAATTGGCATATGCGTTTTGCACGTCATCATGGTCATCGAAAGCATCCATGAGCGAAACAATTCTTTGAGCTACATGCTGGTCTTTGATTTCAATCATATTCTGTGGAACCATAGAAATTTCAGCTACTTCTGTTGCAATTCCATTTTCTTCAAGTGCTTTTTTAACTTCATCATAAGCAGATGGCGCACATGTAATTTCTGTTGTATCGCCATCAGTAGTAACATCATCTGCACCGGCATTAAGTGCTATTTCGAGCACCTTTTCTTCATCAGCATTTGCGGTATTTACCGTAATAAGTCCTTTCTGACTGAAAAGCCAGTTTACACAGCCGCTTGCACCAAGAGAACCACCATGTTTTTCGAAAATCTTCTTAATTTCTGGCCCTGTTCTGCTGCGATTATCAGTTAAAGCAGATACCATGACAGCAACGCCGCTCGGACCATATCCCTCGTAAAGAACTTCTTCAAAATGCACACTACCCAGGTCACCCGTTCCCTTTTTAATTGCTTTTTCGATTGTATCCTTTGGCATATTGGCAGCTTTGCCTTTGTCAATCGCATAACGCAAAGAAAGATTGGCGGACGGATCCCCACCGCCGTTTTTGGCGGCCACAATTATCATACGCGCGATTTTGCTCCATACTTTTCCGCGTTTTGCGTCATTTGCTGCTTTTTTATGTTTAATTCCGGCCCAATGTGAATGACCTGACATACAAGCTCCTATATATTCATTTTTTTAGATTATTAAGTCACAAACCTATATTATATCCTAATATGCCTGATTCGAGCAATATTTTAAATTATTTTTAATATTATTATCGTAATCGTTTTAAATATTTATCAAAAATATTTTTATACAATGTTTTTTTAGATAATTATTTTAAAAAAATTTCAATTTGTATATAATATCACATCAGTTTATTATTAATTAAAATGACTTTATCGGGGTATTTTCCCCTTAGAAATTATCAAATTTCATGAATTTTTGCATTATTAAGAATAAAAATTTCTCTATGAAAAAAGAACTTTAAGACTAATTTTATCTTGACAAAATGCTGAAATTAAACTATTAAAGCAGTTTTTAATATGGTTTCTGGAACGCGATAGTATATAATCTATGGCAATTGAACAGGTTAAAATGTTCCATTAACCATGAAGTTAAAATTGTTCGGAGTAATTGAATATGTTACCAGTAAAAAAGACAAGTAAAAGTAGAACTCATACAAGACGAAGCCATCATAGCTTGAAGGCAACGAATTATTCGATATGCAAAAAGTGCGATCAGGCGAAATTGCCACACGCCGCCTGCTCAAACTGCGGCTACGTCAATCCTAAATTAACACTTAAACTTGCTGAGGAGTCCTAATAGGCATAAAACAATGCGTATAGCTATTGATGCAATGGGAGGCGACGAGGCCCCAAAAGAGATTATCGCAGGTGCCTTGGAATCAATCGAAAAATTGGATGAGAACGATGAGATTATTCTTGTCGGTCCAGAAGATCAAATAGAACCACTTTTACCGCCTCAGAAGGATCGTAAGGGTAAAATAAGCATAGTTCATGCACCCGATGTTATCGGTATGGCTGATTCACCCGTAGATAGTCTGCGAAAAAAACCCAAAAGTTCAATTTCTATTCTTGCCAAACTCGGAAAGAAAAACGATGCAGATTCTGTTATTTCAGCTGGTAATACCGGTGCTTGTGTAGCCGCGTTCCAGATGAGAATGAGAAATCTTCCAGGTGTAGTTCGACCCGGGATTACCGTAGTTTTCCCAACTCCGGGAGGTCCGGTAACTGTTTGCGATGTAGGTGCAAATATCGCCTCTAAACCTATACATCTTTATCAATATGGTGTAATGGCGAGTATTTATTCGAAACATTTCCTGAAAATTGAAAATCCGAGAATCGGAATAATGAGTATCGGTGAAGAAGAAGCAAAAGGAAATGAAATAGTCAAAAAAACCCGTGAACTGATTAAAGCAGATAAAAAACTGAACTTCATTGGAAATATCGAAGGCAGAGACATTTTCCGTGGCGCTTGTGATATAATTGTATGTGACGGTTTCGTTGGAAACGTAATGCTTAAACTTACAGAAGGTCTTGTTGACGGCCTTTTCAGGGCAATTAAACAGGAGCTTATGGAAGAAAATATCGCACTTGCACTGAAATTCAAACCAGTGATGACAAGAATTTATCAAAAATATGATTACCATGAATATGGAGGAGCTCTTTTGCTTGGAATTGACGGCACAGCTATTATTTGCCATGGTGCAAGTCAAAGCAAAACTATAAAGAACGCGATACTTGCCTCTAAAAAATTCCATCAGGAAAAAATTAACGATAAAATCACAGAATATTTATCGGATAGCTCTTTGCCAAATTTCGTACAAAATAATAAAACACAGGATACTGATGATGAATAAATCCGTTAATGATTATCATTCTCCTTATAAAGCAGTTATTTCTGGTCATGGTTCGTTTAAACCTGATAAAATTCTAACGAATGATGATCTTGCTAAAATGATAGATACCTCTGACGAATGGATAACAACACGCACGGGTATTAAAAAACGTCATATTACTAATGACAATGAAAGTACTGCTTTTTTAGCTACAGAAGCAGCGAAAAGGGCTCTGAACAAAGCCAATCTCGACCCTAAAGATCTCGACCTTCTTATTGTAGCGACTGTTACGCCTGAGATGGTTTTCCCTTCTACAGCGAATTTCGTACAGGCGGCTATAAAGGCGAATAACGCATGGGGCTTTGACCTGGCGGCTGCCTGCAGTGGTTTTATATATGCATTGTCCATAGCACAGCAATTTATCGAAAACGGACGATATAAAAACGCTCTTGTCATAGGCGCAGAAACACTAACAAAGATTACGGACTGGACAGACCGTACAAGCTGTATTCTTTTCGGTGATGGAGCTGGAGCGGTTGTACTCGAACGAGCCAAAGAAAACCAAAAAGGAATTATTTTCAGTACAATGTATTCCGATGGAAGCAACTGGGAGGTTCTCAATTGTCAAGCCTACGGCTCACGCTATCCTTCTTCGAAACCGCTGGATGATCCTAAGAAAATCTACATGCACATTAAAGGACGAGAAGTATATCAGCAGGCCATTCGCAGAATCGTAGAAACTGTTAATTATTCTCTCGAGCATTGCGGACTGACAATCAACGACATAGATATGCTCATATCACATCAGATGAACGCTCGTATTATTGAATCAGCGGTAAAAAGACTTGAACTGCCTGATGAAAAAGTGTTTATTAATATAAACGAATACGGTAATACATCTGCCGCTTCGGTACCAATCGCCTTTGACGAATGTGCCAGACAAGGCAGAATTAAAAAAGGTGATATTGTTGTTACAGTAGCTTTCGGCGCTGGTCTTACATGGGGCGCCAATGTAATTGAATTTTAATTGCGTTATGTATGTAATATTAAACAAATCGGGGGATAGGATTTTCAGAGTATTATGAAAAAGGCGTTTCTTTTCCCGGGACAGGGAGCACAAGCAGTAGGAATGGGAGCGGATATTTACCACGCGTTTCCCATAGCAGCAAAAGTTTTTGACCATGCAAATGATATCCTTGGATATAACTTAAGCAAACTATGTTTCGAAGGCCCCGCTGAGGAACTTAACAGCACCGCAGTTTCTCAGCCTGCTATTTTCACAACTTCAGCGGCTATTCTGGAAGTTCTCAAAAATGAGTTATCACAAGACGCTGTAAAACCAGATGTTACCGCGGGCCTGAGTATGGGTGAATATACCGCACTTTACGCTGCTGGGATATTCAGCTTCGAAGATGCACTTACACTCGTTCAAAAACGCGGCAAGGCAATGCAGGAAGCCGCAGACGCCAACGGCGGCGAAATGGTTAGCATAATCGGTCTTGACGCAGAGCAGGTAAAAAAACTCTGCGAAGAAGTTCTCGAAAGAACTTCAGTAGAGGAAGAAGGACAAGCCGCTGACGAAGAAATGCTTTTAGTTCCGGTAAATTTCAATTGTCCAGGCCAGATTGTAGTAAGCGGTACCAAAGCCGCCTGCAAACGTGCCAAGGACCTTGCACAAAAACACGGAGCGATTAAAGCCGTACGCCTGGATGTAGCAGGCGCATTTCATACATCAATGATGGACAGTGCCGCTGATGCTCTCGCCAAGGCAATCGCCAACTGCCAAATTTCACAGCCAACCAAACCAAAGATTATTGCCAATATTAATACCGAATATTATCAAACAAGCGAGGATATCGCTAAAGGCCTTATAAAACAACTCACAAGCCCGATTCTATGGCAAAACTGCATAGAGAAGCTCATTAATGAGGGAGTTGATGAATTTTACGAAATAGGACCAGGAAGAGTCCTTACAGGCCTTATGAAGCGAATTAACCGTAAAGCCAATGTTACTAATATCTCGACAGCTCAATCTTTGAGTGAGCTCCTAAAAAGCTGAATTGACTAAAACAGACCTATTCAGAATGGAATCAACGAAAAACAGGTTGAGAAAATGATATTTCTCAATGTATTAAGATTTTCGTGAGACAACTATTTTATTATGTTTCTGCAATAACCAGCATTTCAAAATCTTCGGTAGTTAATTTGTCATTTCGACTGAAAGCACCAAGTGTTGCTCCGTAAATATCTATCGTTTTGAAATCCAGGCTTTTCAGGAGCCATGTTATTTCGCAGGGGACATAATACCTCTCGTTGCATTTCAACTCTTTTTTATTTCCGGAATCATCTTCGACTGATATGGTAGTATGCTCTCTGAAAGTCATCAAATCATAAGACAGATCACCAATTTTAGCTTCTTTCGTATTGGAATCGAGAAAATCCTTTACTGAATGATACAAAGGAAACAAACCGTTTAGTGTAGTAAAAATGAATTTCCCTTTTGGATGCAAAGCATTAGCAGCGCTTTTGAGAATCTGAAAATTCATCTCGTCCGTTTCCATCAGCGAAAATCCGCCTTCACATATCATAATGACCATATCGAATTCATTCTGAAATGTCAGTTTTCTCGCATCATGTCTCTGGAAATTAACCTTAACTTTTTGCTCTGCCGCCTTTTCTTTTGCCCTTTTCAAAAGTGATTCTGACTGGTCAATCCCGGTTACTGAATATCCTCTTTTTGCCAACTCGATTGAGTGCCTTCCCGTCCCGCATCCTATATCGAGAATACGTGCGGCTTTATTGTATTTTATTTCCTTTTCAAAAAAGTCACATTCACCGATAGTTCCATGCACATAACTTTCGTTATCATATTTCAAACCATAATTATCAAATAATTCTTCATACCACTGTTTCATTTTATTATCCCGAATACAAAACGTTTAATAGTCCTTTTTATGTCCTTTTAATTCATCCTTTTTCTTTTTTATGAATTGGCCGAACTTGCGATCTTTTCTTCTTTTTTCCAGGCCGGACATATCGTTGAACTCGTTTTCCTTTTTGAGTTTAAGATAATTCTGATATTTATCCATATCGAGCCTGTTTTCTTCGAGAGCTTTACGTACGGCACATTTAGGCTCGTGAGTATGTGTGCAATCAGCGAATTTACACTCCCGTGACAAAGCAGTGATTTCATCGAAGATATTTTCTATACCTTCTTCGGCATCTATTAATCCGACTTCTCTCGTTCCCGGATTATCTATCACAATCCCGCCATTTTTTATGAAGTACATTCCCCTTGCGGTGGTTGTGTGCATGCCTCTTCCTGTGTAGTCGCCTACTTCATTTGTCCTGATTTCGTTTGTTTGCATTAATCCGTTTATGAGCGAGGATTTGCCTACACCGGATGAACCAATGAAACAGTATGTTTTCCCTTTTGTTATATATTCAATCAATTTATCAAGTCCATGCTCAGTAACAGCACTGGTCAAAATAATATCAATATCACCGAACCTGCTTTTCGTTTGTTCGATAATGAGATTTAACTGGTCTTGTGAAACCAAATCGATTTTGTTTAATATAATAACAGGCTTAATCCCCCCTTCGTTTGCCAAAACAAAAAACCGCTCAAAACGATTGAGATTATAATCACGGTCTAATGATTCGATAACGAAAGCAACATCAATATTTGTGGCAATAATCTGTATGTCCAGTTTGCTGTTATATTTTTTCTGGAGTATGGTTTTCCTGGGTAATATATTTTGAATAACCGCTCGTTCACCATCGATATTAGTTATAGCTACCCAGTCACCCACCGCCGGATAGTCGGCTCTTGTCTCTGCGTTGAACATGTGCCTGCCTGTAATTTTGGCAAGATATTCACCGTCAGGAGTTATTACTTTGTATGCTTCTTTATGTTCAGAAATAACTCGAGCCGCAGATGATTCTTTTAATCCCATTGATTTCCATTGTGAGTCGAAAAATTCATCGTAACCTAAATCTTCGAGTTTTATTTTTTCTTTTTCAACAGCCATATTACTTCTTTAACTTATATATAATGACATAATTCATTTTGTTTTTCTTTACTATTTATAAGATTTTATCGAACATTATAATTGGTTCAAGAAAAATTTATCCCTCTGCCGTTTATCCATGATATTGTATAATAATTTACTCAAACTGACCGATTCGTTCTGTCATACCCGCGCAGGCGGGTAACCATGAACGTATCGCAATAATGGATTCCCGCCTGCTACTCTGCGAATTCTCGCTACGAAGCACGAGTGCGCGGGAATGACATGCGTCTGTATATTGTTGTTCAATATATCGTTATAATAATTCTTCTTCATAAATTGGTCAGTTTGAGTAGTTTATTAATTTTTATATCATGTCACTTGAAATGATTCTTTTCTGTTATAATAAAGCCAAAGTTATTAGTACTCGCTATATCCCAATGGAGTACGCATCTTCTTACTTTTAATTTTCAAATCAGGCAGCGATGCCTTCAACTCTTCTATTTGATTCTCACTAACAGAAGTATCTACAATGTTAAGCACACGAAGTTGTTGCATATTAACCAAAAAGCTTATATCTTTAACTTGAGTATTTTTAAGGTCAAGTGATTTAATTTTTTGAAGATTTAAAAGGGGCCTTATATCAATAACCTGTGTGCTACTCAAGTTCAATTCACTCAAGTTTTTCAAATTAGCCAACCCATCTATGTTACTAACTGAAGAACCAGAAATGTCAAGCGTTTCAAGGTTTATGAGATTCTCAAGAGCACCAATATTGTCAATATATCTGCTCTTCAGGGAAAGACTCTTAAGGTTTATCAGGCTTGAAAGTGGATTAACATTTCTGACTTCCGTTGAAAAAAGGCTAAGGCTTTGAAGATTTATAAGATTAACAAGAGAATTTATGTCACTAACCGGCATAATTGAAAAAGACAATGATTGTAAATTTGTTAATCCAGCAACAGGGCTAATATCATTAATCCGTATATCGTACAGGCTTAATGTTTTTAGATTCACAAGTCCTTTAAGGAAATATAAATCATTTATACCCGCACTTCCAATATTAAGCGATTGAAGGCCCTTAAGCAATGATAGTTGTTCTACGTTATTTATTTGTGTATTTGTTAAGGTAAGCGTTTGCAAATTTCTTAAATTCACAAGGGATTTTATATCGCAATAAGGTATAGCAGTAATGGTAATATTTTTCAAGTTATTAAGATTTCCAAGAGCATTCAAACTATTAATTTGTATCTCTCTCAATGTTAAAGCTTGAAGATTAATAAGATTCGAAATTGGATCTAAGTCAACAGGAGGTATAGAGTCGGTATTGATTATTCCTTTAAGCTTTGCTCCCTGTACATCAAGAGAATTAGTTGATAGCGTAAGTTGTTTAAGGTTCTTAAGTTCAGAAAGTGGTTTTAAATCCCTGATTTGTATTAATGAAAGTTCAAGTGATTGTAAATTTGCAAGCTTCACAATCGGGCTTATATCGCTAATATCAGCCGTAAGTTCGAGTTTTTCAATCTTTTTATAATCATTTTCTATAAGTGTATTCGGATCTTTCTTCAACTGACGACCAATAAAATCACCAATAGTTTCACTTTTAATATTACTTGGACCGCCCGGTGATAGATAAAGCGATGTCACAGATAAAAACAAACAGACAGTAAACGTTGTCGAACCCTTTTGACTTTTATGAATGCTTTTGTTTGTTTTCATAATAATCGCTCCTTTATTATCTTAGAGCATTATTATAATATCCACTATTCGACTTGAAAATATAAAAGCAAAAAATCTTTCGTCAAAAAACGATATTTTCAGTTTTATATAATAGCGCCCTATTTTTATTCAATTTTTATGCATTATTATCTACTTTTCTGCTTGCTGCTAAAAGTTATCGAGAATATGCTTTTTCAGAATTGTGCGAATGGTCGATTGCTCGATACTTAAAATGAGATGTCCGCCCTTTTCAAAACGAACGAGCTTTGCTCCGGGAATAGTCGAAGCGGCATACTCGGCGTTGTGATAGATTTGTAAAGTATCATCTATCGCATGGAATATCAAAGTCGGGGCTTTTATAGCGGCTATTCTTTCGTTCGGCATCTTTGCCATATTATCGAAAGCTGCACCATCATATCTGGGAGCAACAGGATTCATATAGTCAATAATTTTATTAACAAGTTCTTTCTGTTCAGAGGTGAGACTGCGAATGACTTCATCATTGGCACCCATCAGCTCTATTATTTTACCCTTGAACAGCCTGGTAATTGTCCAGTAAAGCGAATCATGTTTAAAGATAGTCACCCACATTTCACCTTTCTTATTCGCCTGTTCCTGGTTTTGTGAGCTTGAAGACGCTACGCCGCATGAAATAAGTGTTAGAGAAGATACTCTTTCGGGATACAATACGGCGAAAAGCAGTGCCGAAGGCCCTCCCTGAGACAAAGCTACAAGGGCAACTTTGTTAATATTCAGTTGGTCAAGTAGATAAGCATAAGCATGTGCCTGGTCATCCCATGTGGCTCCTTTATTGAAGTTCGAGCGTAAATATCCAAAACGGGAAGGTATAATCGAGTGAAATTTATCATCTAATACCGCCTGTACCATAAGCTCGCCCTGGTCAAATCCCCCGCCGCTGCCGTGTATTACCAAAACGGGCGAACCAGAACCACGCTCGATGTATTCGATATCCCCATAAGGAGAAGTAATGACTGTGCTTTTTTCTTCTATACGTTTGTAGGCATGTTTTATGTCCCAAAGATAGACTGCCAAAACCAGAACTATCGCTGCGATTAATCCTAACACTATCCTGAGTAGAATCTTTCTAAACATTTTTTTATCGTTTTAAAAGCCGCTCATATAAATTATAAACAGAGGACAATTATATACGGAGTGTAATGATAATCTTTTTGAAGCCAAAATAAAACAAAAAAAAAGCGACTGGTAAAACCAGCCGCTTTTATCGTTTAATTATTTCGAGGAGACATCTATTCTAAATAGCTGTGTTCGGGCAAGACCTTGCTGGTCAGCCAGGTGGCCCGGCCGCCGCGCTCCAGTTCGATGACTCGG